>JBHOTF010000081.1:0-6982 GCA_042584005.1 Bacteroidota bacterium | reverse complement strand
ATAGTTATTGGTGATCCGGAGAATGGAGAGTTTTTCATACTAAAAACATCCGATGGCGGTAAAAACTGGAATCAAATATCCGGAGATAATATTCCTGATCCAGGTGATGGAGAAGCACTATTTGCAGCCAGCGGGACTTGTATTATAACTTATGGCAAAAATAATGCATGGTTTGTAACGGGTGGCATTTCTTCAGCCAGAGTATTTTATTCAACCGATAAGGGAGAAAGCTGGAAAGTAGCTGATACTCCTGTTACAAATGGAGCATCATCAAAAGGAATATTTTCTGTTGCATTTTACGATACTATGAATGGTATTATAGTTGGTGGTGATTATGCAAAAGACACGATTGATACTGCTAATGCAGCAATAACAACAGATGGAGGGAAAAGTTGGAATTTGATAGAAGATAAGCATCCTGAGGGATTTCGCTCATGTGTTAATTATATACCAGGCACTAAGGGTAAAGGCCTGATGTGTTGCGGGACTTCCGGAATAGATTATTCAATAGACGGAGGAGAAAGCTGGGAAAATCTGAATAATAATAGTTATCATGTTGTTAGTTTCGGTGATTCTTTTAATTCGGGATGGCTAAGTGGAGGCGGGGGCCGAATTGCAAAAATTGTTTTTGAATAAAATCAGTATACAATAATTTTCTTATTCATTGTATTAATACCTGTAATTATCCTTACATAATATATTCCTGGAGGATATGAATATAAGCTAATGTTTTTTTGTAAAAAGTTTGTTCTATTATATGATTCGGAAAACATTAATATTCCTGAATTATTAAAAATTTGGAGTATTAACTTATTATCTTCTTTGCTTTTATAAAAAACATTCAGATTGTCTGCAGCAGGATTAGGATATACTTCAAATCGAAGATTTAAATTAGGATTTATTATAGTTGTGAAAACGTTTGATGAACCAGGAGTTGTTCTTGTTAATATTTTTAAATTGTTCGTTCCATCAGGATATCTGCCATATGAAATATCATCGGTTTGCAGGCCAAAACTTAGAGAATCGATGAATATTGTGTCTGTCCCATTTACTTGAACTAAAGCAAGTTCTTCTCCTCCAGTGCTAAGTTTAAAATCCACATGTAAAATACCCTGATTAATATCCTTATCGGCCCAGATCACTAAAAACTCACCGGGATAGATTGTTGTAGAATCCGGATAATTATCAGATATTTTGTATAAAGTAGGACTGGAATAATTATCTGAAAGATATAAGCCTCCAATGTCAATTATTTCTGTTCCACCATTATATATTTCAAACCAATCATCATATTCACCATAGGAATCAACCAGATCGTTAGTATTATTTGCCAGAATTTCGTTAATATATACATTGGAAATTTGTTGTCCTGTATTTGGAATATTTTCTGATCCCGGTGAAATGGTATTAAAAGAGAAAAGATAATTGCTTCCATCCGGATAACGGCCAAATGATTTGCCTTGGTTGATAACTGTATAAGATAAAGAGTCGAGTATATAAGAATTATTTTCTAATAGCTGAGTGAGCCTAAAAATTCCATCAGACACTTCAGGATCAAGATTGAAGTTTAATATATTATCAGGATTATTAGAATTTACTTGAAGAATTAAAAACGATTTTGCAGGAATAAGCGTTTGTGCAGTATCACTATCTGAAATTTGTATGCCAGGCTGAGAATTATTACCTGAGCTTAAGTACAGTCCGGAAATATTAACAGACTCCAGTGCGGCATTATAAATTTCTAACCACGAATTTTCCTGGTTGTTATTGCCATCCTCACTAAGATATATTTCGTTAATAAAGAGATTATGTATTCTTTGATTATTAAAAGGAATTGCTCCCATATCTGATCTGCTTCCGTCAGGATCTGCTTCACCATCAGGATCTCCTTTATCAATACAGGGTGAATATTGTAATAATTCAAAGTTGTCATTTCCCGGATCAGCAAGCATAGGGTCAGAAAAAATATTTCCTGTTCCTAATATTACGTCAGTATCAGAAATTGAATATGAAATAATCAGATCGGAATATTCATCTTTAAGATAAGGGCTTATTGAAGATTTTGATAATATGCTATTAATTATTTCTGCACTTCCTCCTCCCCTGCCTTCAGTTTTTTGAAAACAGGCAACCGAATAAGAGTTATTAAAGAAAGTATTATGGTCGATATATGCATAGGACCCTTCATCTTTAATTCCAATTCCCTGATTACAATTAATAAATATATTTCTGACAATTACCGCTGTTGAAGCCCCACCAACAGATACTCCTTTGTCAATTATACCTGATATGGTATTATTCTCAACAATTATATCATGAGAATCTCCAATATCAATACCATCGCTATTTATTCCTGAAAAACCGGAAATATAATTGTTTCTTATTATTCCTCCCTCAACAAAATCATAATCAATAGCATCAACATCATAAGCATTATTTCCAGGGAAAATACAATTTTCTATCAAAGCAGAACTAGTATGTGTAATGTTTATATAATCACATACTCCGGAAGAATATAAATTGGAATTTCTTATAATTATATTTCCATATTCAGAATAAAATGGAAGATCTTCAGCATCTTCAATCACCAGATTTTCAATACTTATATTCGAATTAAATACAGAAATATTAGCACTATATTTTAATGGATCTATTCCCCCTCTTGAAGCATTTTCAATAACCAGATATGAGATATCTGTATCAGAAACGGCATCAATAATACAAATTGCTCCCCACCGTTCCATTTCATTATTTAGATTACTTTTAATAATAACCGGAGAGTTTCCATTTCCTTTTATTTCTAATTTGCCATAATCGTAAATAGAGGCATTAGGAGGCATTTGAATCTCAACACCAGCTTCTAAAGTAAGAGAAGAATTAGCAGGAATAGTAATGTCGCCTGGGCCAAGATATGGTGAGCCTTCTTCTGTGAGTACCATATTACCGGATATTACAGATGGCAGAATATTTTCTCCTGTTGGCTCAAAAACTGCTACAATTATCATATTAGAATCTGTTTCAAGCTGAATTTGCTTATCGTCAGAAATATTTTCCCAGCCTACAAAACGATAACCGATATCCGGAATTGCTTCAAGCCTGATAGGAAGTCCTTTAAAAAATGTAGATGTGTCTTTGGCAATTACTCCGTTTATGTTAACATTACCATTTTCTGAGTTTATTATTACCTGAATTTCTCCGGAAAGCCCAAAATGACTTTTAATATGATTTTTTACATAGGCCGGGCGTTGTCTGGCAAATTCACGCATTATTTCAACATTAACATTCCAATCGTGCATAGATTCCAGGCAAGTTGCCATTCCTCCGCCATTCGTAGTTTTTCCTCCCCATCTTTCAATATCCCTGGGCATTTCATCTTCTATTTCAGCTTTCATTCGTTCTAATATTTGCAGAACCCTTTCTGTTTCAAAAGTTGTATTTAAATGGGATGCAAACCGTTGAACGAATTCACTTTTAAATTCATTATTTTGCAACAATTGTGTGAAAAACCACCTATGACGTAAAAAATTATCCTGGGAGAAATTAAATCTGTCTGCTTTATAATCTTGATCTGAATAAAGTCCGAACCCGCCTTCAACATCGTAAAAAACCCATCTCCATTTCCCATCTTCTGTCCTGGGCCTCCAGGCTTCAACATTATTAAAGGCCCAGTCGGCATTGTTTACAAATATCTCTGCAATCTGATAATTAATTAACTCATTAATATCTACCTGGGTTTTAACATATTCATAATTAGCAGGAATTGAAAGATCATTGCTGCCCAAGAAATTCAGCAATGCCATGTAATGGAGATCATCTCCTTGAATTATACCTCCGTTATCGGGATTCTCGAGAATATCAAGATTTTCAGGATCAACATTATGATTTGTTTCGAAATAATCAGATTTTATTCTTTCACGTATATTATGAATGCCCCAATATTGACCGTTTATATACAGGATTGCAGGGCGAAAAGCCTCATAATCAATATCCATCCTGTCAATTAGCATTGTGCTTAAAAATCCATCCCTGAACATTGTTCCGTTATATAAATTTCCTATTCCATCAGCACCACCCGGCCTTAACATAAAACTTCGGAAAATCTCAATATTTTTTTCTTCAAATATTTTATGAGAGATCTCGTTTTGTCCATATTTGCTTCTAAAGTAAATACCAAGAGGTTTCCTTGGAAATTCACAATTTTGTCGTCCTTTTATTTCAATGCCGGCATCAGATTGAAAAGCAAGACTTCCATCAGTCTCATAAAACTCAATGTGAATAGGTCGTTCCAATCCCTTTTTACAACAATTTCTTGATAATCGGGAACCATTAAAACTACTTCCGTCAATATAAATACCATAATCTTCATTCCATAGATATTCGGGATCGGTTGAAATTGAAAATACAGGAAGATCAGGTTCTTCATTAATAAAATAAGTTTGTGTAATCACATTGCCTGGCAATTTTCCATTTACAAAACAGCGGGCACGGACAACAGAATTTGTGTCAACGGATATATTATTAATATATTCCGGAGAATAGTAGTCTGGTATTGAACCATCAAGAGTATATCTTATTATTCCGCCTGATTCTAAAGATGTAATCTCAATGCTTTGGGCAGATGTATAAAAACCACCGGGGATAGAAAATTCAATATCACTAGCAGTAATTTTATTTGATACTCCATCAAATGTATTTGGCTGGCCTGGTGTAGGCCTATCAAAAAACAACCAATTATCTGGTTGAGTTATACTTCTGCCCTGAGAAATATCCGGGATTTGTGCAATAAAAACAAATCTATCAGCGATTAATAAATTAGGATAGAACAGACAGATTTCTTCTCCATCTTTAGATAAACCAAAGTTAGTATGAAGTCCGATACCGCTTTTGTCGGCCCATATTAATAAATAATCACCTGCTTCGATTATTGTGTTTTGAGGTATTATCCATTTTTGTGGATCATCCTGGTTGTCACTAAGATAATAACCACCAAGGTCAACATCATTAGTAGAATAATTATATAATTCAATCCAATCGGAAAATATACTGGTTTCCGGATCTATATTTGTATGTGTATTTGATGTAAGAAATTCGTTAATATATACCTGACCTGTAACATATAAGCTGCTACAAACAAGTATCAACATAAGGATAATCAGATCCAAAAATCTTTTCTTCATTTCCGGCTAACAAATTAAAGGCTACAAATCTCGTAAAATTCAGTCTTAAGACCAAAAAAAGGGTCTTTTCATTTTAGATAATGTAATTTAACTAATATTCTATAGAATTTATGGGGCTGATTCTAAAAGAATATATATATTTTTTTACCGGAAGTGTATATTCTTTATGTGTTCTTTTTCCCCATGAATTATCTCCTCCAACACCCATCTGCTTATAATCAATATTCAAACTCACAAGATCCTTTATAATTATATCATTATCATGCCTTTGCGGCTTATTGGCCCCGGGATGATATAAATCTTCATTTAAATATTGTCGCACACTAATACTTAGAAAGGGGTTCCCGGATATAAGTAAACCTTTACCGTTTTTATCTGATAGGCTTAACCAGCGAACATCTGTTTTATTACCATTCTCCTGGGGTCTGACATATGAAAAATGCTGATCTTTGACTTTCCCTGAATATAACCCAATTTCGGCACCTGTTTTCCTGTCCCAATAACTTTCATGTGGGCCACGGCCATACCAATTTACATTTTCAAATTTGGAAGGCAGGATCATTTTCATGCCAAAACGCGGTAGTTCCGGAAGATTATTTTTCCCCGGAGAAAACTCATTTTCAACAATAATATTACCATTTCCATATATAGTATAATTAATCTTAATAATTGAGTTAGCTGCAGTAATATAATGTTTTGTGAGAATCTTTATTCCGTAATCTTCAATTAATTCAATATTAAAATCAATCAGACTTAAATTACCAGCAATGTTTTTCCAGATACTGCAACGTGATGGCATGTTATTACCCAGATCATTATCTGTAGGAGGCCGATAGAAATCCGGTTCGATACCACTTTTAATAAATTCGTCTCCGGAATATTTTAATGAAATGATTTTTCCTGATGTTTTATCAAATGAAACCATAAATTCTTTTCCTTTGATAATAATATCATATTCATTTTGTGTTATTATAATTTTAGGAATTTTATCCAGATTAATTTCTGTCGGCTCTTTAAATACCGGCAGTTTATACTGGTCCCATGCGATAATATGCCCTTTTGGGATTAGCTGTGTTTTATATCTGGTTCTGAACTTTATGTTTAAAAAATATTCTATCCCGGGTTGAGGAATAATATCCGGGATCGGGAGATCAACACTAATCAATGAATGGGGGTCAGCAAATAAGAATGGTAAATTTCCAGAATATACTATTTTTCCGTTTGCAGTAATTGACCACTCTGCAATGAATTGATTTAATGAAGTAAAATCATAATTGTTCTGCATTATTACCTTTCCTTTCAACAAATCTGAAGGAATAACTTTTATGTACTGATATACCTTTTTAACCTCCCAAATATGAGGCTTAAGATTTCTGTCGGCCTGAACAAGACCATTTGCACAAAAATTTGAATCGTTTTTTATTCCTGAAAAACCCATATCACCACCATATGCCCAATATTTTTTTCCTTTATTATCAGTTTTTAAAAATGTTTGATCTACCCAATCCCATATAAATCCACCCTGAAGTTTTTTGTAATTATTTATTGAATCCCAGTAATCCTGCAAATTTCCAACACTATTACCCATAGCATGTGCATATTCACAAAGAATTAATGGACGGGGATCATTCCCTTTTGCAAATTTCACAATTTCTTCAATTGAAGCATACATTGGACAGTATATGTCTGTATATGATTCGGTTCCGGCATCTTCCGATTGCACGGGCCTGGTGTTATCTCTTTGTTTTATCCAATTATAAGTTGCAAGAAAATTTTGACCCTTGCCTGTTTCATTTCCAATAGAC
>JBHOTF010000080.1:0-7215 GCA_042584005.1 Bacteroidota bacterium | reverse complement strand
TTCCTGATCTTACCTTCAGAAATCTTATTGAATACAAATACAGGATTAATGGAAATGATGCCACTTCTGAGGAAGATTCCAGAGAATACCAGGTTCGTTACTGGAATATACTTGATGATATTTATAATGATGATGCAATTGTAGGAGTTGATGATAACCCGGTACTATCTAATTCTGTAAAGGTTTATCCAAATCCAACAAGCGGACAATTAAATGTTGTCATTAATAATACAACACAATCTGATCTTATTATCAAACTAATGAATGTTCAGGGACAGGTTGTTTATTTAAATACTGTTAAATCGGTATTAAATCATATTGAAGTTATTGATATTGACCTGGCTAAAGGAATGTATTTACTGAATGTTAATAACGGCACTTCAATTAAAGTAGAAAAAATTATTGTCAGATAATCTTTTTGATAATATATTTGTTGAAAAAGCCCTGCGAAAGCTGGGCTTTTTTTTGTTTCCAGATTAAGGTGTGGTAAACAAGTCAACGGTATAGGTCAATAGAAAACTTTTAGAAAAAAAAGAAAAGAATACAAAAAATGTTTAATTTTAAATGGCTTGAATGACATGGATTATCTTCTTTAATTTACTCTATTAAATTTATGAGACATGAAAACTCTAAAACTATTGTTGTTATTTATTTTAATCTGCACACAAAATTTTTATGGACAGGGAAAGTGGACTCATTTCACAAAGAATAATGGATTAACCTCTATCTGGGTACAAGCCATTTTAGAAGATAGCCAGGGCAATATCTGGTTTGGAACCAATAAAGGTCTTAATAAGTATAATGGAGCAGAATTAGAAACTTTTAATACATCTAATGGACTAACCGGGAATAAAGTTAAAGCCCTGGGGGAAGATAAAAATGGTGTATTATGGATTGCTACCGAAGGTGGTATATGTAAGTATGATGGCGAAAAATTCATTACCTTGAGAAAAGATAGAAAATCACCAAAATATTTTATACTGGATATCAAAAAAGATAAAAATGAAAATCTTTGGTTAGGTGGAAGAATTATGGATAAACCCAATAAGGGCATCTTATTAAAACATGATGGGGAATCTTTAAGCACTTTTCAGCAATTAGCCGGAAATGATATTCATACTATTTATAAAATTTTCCCCGATAACAAAGGAAATATTTGGACCGTGTCAACCAATTCTCTGGGCGATTTTATGTTTCAATATAATGGTATCAGTTGGAAAGCCTACGGATTAAAAGATGGAATATTTTTAGATATTCCAAGTGGACATGCAAAAGAAGCAGTTCAAAATACTTTGGAAGATAGTAAAGGTAATTTGTGGTTTCGTGCATGTGTTAAAACAAGAGATGGAAAAAATACATCTTATGGAAGTTTAATGAAATTTGATGGTAATACATTGCAAGCATATGGAGTTAATGGCCTGATAGGCAATGGTGTTACTGGATTCACCGAAGATAATGAAGGAAATATGTGGTTGGGATCCTTCTACGGTGTAAGCGTATTTGATGGCAATTCCTTGTTAAAATATCAAAACACAACTTACTTACCTGTAAACATTATTAATTCCATAAAAAATGACAGAAAAGGAAATGTTTGGATTGGTACAAATTTAGGACTGGTTGTTTTTGACGGCACAAATTGGAACCAGTTCGATAAGAGCACTATAGTTAGCAAAGCGATACAAACAATATTTGTAGATAGTAAAGATAATATATGGATTGGAGCTGGAAATGGTTTAACTAAAGGAGGTATTGCCATGTATAATGGTGAAAAATGGATATATTTTACAGATCGTAAAACATTTGGTGCTTTTGCAATGAATTTTTTTGAAGATTCAAAAGGGAATATTTGGGCTATTACAAAAAGTGGTATTTCTAAATACGAATATTAGAGATGATATTTACAACAAAACAATTTATAAAGAAATATCTTATGACATCAAAAAATGTATTTTTATCTGTCTTTCTGATTTCATGTATAAATATTTTTTTTACGGCTGATATTTTTGCCGGAGAAATCATTGTACCCTGGAGAGCAAAAAAAGAAATCGTAAAACAGGGGAAAAGTTTTGAAATTTGGTTTAAAAAAGGGGAAACAGAAACAATCAATTCAGTTTCACTGATTGGCCCATACAATAAAGTTCAGCTAAAAATAAAACAAAACAAAACTGGTTCATGGTACTTTGATGATTATACACAAGCAGAATACAATTGCAAGTTGTTTGTTAAAGTTCCGGGTGGAACTCCGGAAGAACTATACGATCTTGTAATTAATACTTCTACCGGAATATATACCTCAAGAAGTTCTGTAAAAGTTGTTGCTGAATTTCTAAAACATTATTACATCTGTAATTTTACTGATCCGCATGTTTCCGTATCCTGGACTGAAAATGGCAATGCAACGGCTCCTATAATGCAGGCTCTTGGAGAGATTATTTCTGTTATAGACCCTGTACTTGCAATAGGCCCAGGTGACAATATAATTGGATTCAGCAGAACTCCTATTATTCCAAAAACCTATAGTGAACGCTGGGATGCTTTCTGGGATGGGACAACACCTGATGGTCTTGGAGGAATGCATAATACCAGAGTACCTGTATTTATTACCTCAGGTAATAATGACTATGATAAGTTTCGGGAAAATCCTGATAACGAAAAAATGTATAAGTTGACTGACTGGAACAAATTTTGTGGTATGCGGGTTTATGGCTTTTCCTACGACCAAACAAGATTCTTAGCCTTTGATGATTATCTTGGGGAGGTGGAGGATCATTCACGCTATAAAGGTAATAGTAAAGATTTCCCGGATTTACAGAGAAAAGTCCTTGAAAAATACCTGGCTGCCAACGGGAAAGGTAAATTGAGAATCCTATTGCAGCACTCGCCAAAAAGGGTAGATACTACATTTTGCGATAATAATAATGTTCAACTTGCTCTATGTGGTCACACTCATAGAGACAAACTTACTACAATAGGCACTACTCCTACAAAGGTATACGAAACAGCCTATGTTTGCTTTGCTGAATATTGGTCTCCGGCATATGGACCTCCCGCGAAGTCAGGTAAAACAAAGCTCCGTATTATTGAAGTAAACAATAATAAAATTGTGTCAAATGAAAGTGTAAATATTATGGATTATATCCAGGTTATGGATGGTAATATCGATGGGAAATTTTTGACTGTTTCCTACGACAAACCAAATGATGGAAAGAATAGTCTTAATACTGCAACTCTCAAAAACAATATTGACTATAATTTTTCCACCTGCAAAATCAGATTTGTAATGCCTAAAGGGAAATATACTATTGATAATGGAACACTATTACAGTCATTTAGTAATGACACTGTCTCTGTTTACGATGTTAAAATACCGATAGCTTCATCCAGTAGCGTTTCAGTAACAATCAAACCTTATAAATGACATATGAATGATTTTCAGCCTCCATATTTTATTTCAATATCATCCTTTTTGTTTGATGAATATCACCAGCTTTCAGTGTATAAAAATATATGCCTGCCCCAAGATTTGATCCATTGAAAATTGCAGTATGTTTTCCGGCAGGCTTAAAGCCTTCATCCAGAATAAGAACTACCCTGCCGCTAACATCTTTTATTTCAATCAATACTGATTCCTCATTAGCTAGAGTATAGCCAATTTGAGTTTCTTTGTCAAATGGGTTGGGATAATTCTGATCAAGTGAGAATAGATCGGGATTATTTAGTACACCATCAATAATATTCTCATGATTATTAATATTTAATCTAATCATCTTATTGTAATTGGAACCCTGTGTCCATTCACTAGTAAATGCTTCATAAAGCCATTGTTTGTCGTAAGACCCGGGGTAAACCTTGGTACTACCAATCCAAAATGCATCAGCACGGTTGACAATATCCTCTTGTTCAATATATGTCCAGAATTGAACTGCCGCTATATAACGGCCACCAGCTTTCATTTTTTCACCAATTCCGTCAAGAGTTAAAGGAAGTGTTATCCAGCCCTGGTTAAGTACATCTTCGTCAACCCATATCATATCTGAACTTATGAGCTCTGTTATTTCTAACGCATCATCCTCTCCCTCTGTAATTTCCAGTAAAACATACTTAAAATCTACGCCCAAATTACTCCTTGATATAAAGACTGAAATAGAACTGGCTTCGCAATCCGAAACAGGGTTAAATTCAACACCCATAAGATCTCCTTCATGTGTATTCTGATATAAATTTCTCCATGGACTTTCATTTGCTTCGCTGATATCAGGTGTTCTTGCGAACACACTATCAGTAACATTGAAATTTATGGATTTAATATTGTTTTCAGAAAATTGCTCCTCTTCATTAGCTTTCATGCAGAAAGTAATGTCATAATGTCCAAAATCAATTGGTGTGAACATATCATCAACAGTTAAAGTATCGGCAGGATCACCAAAATACATAAATGGCACATACTCTGAACTGGCATTAAACTGTTCAACATGGTTTTTATTAATTGTCACATTTAATCTAACATCAGACATTTCAAAATCACCATAGTTGATTACACTAGCTTCAAAACCACCAATAGGAATGATTTGTGTTTTGGGCATCATATAATAGAACCCTGCTGATTCATTAGCATTTTCATCAACAAGTTCAGTTTTCCAGTGATTCATCTTTAAATCATAATCCCATCCTTCAGAAATGACAATATCATCCAACATCCAGAAATATAGAATAGAGCCATCCCAGGTAATCTTAATCGTTACATCGGCCTGTCCACCAGCAACAGCTGAAAGGTTAGCAGAAAAATGTGCTATACCATCATTGGGTAGATTTAATGCATTTGTTCCAGGACCACTGCCCATCTTCATGTCAAAAGCCGCCCAATGTGCTCCATCATCGTTAGAAACTTCGATAACCATTCTTGGGTTGTTAAAATATTTAAACATTTGTTCCAGTGAAATGATGACAGATGGATGATCACTGCAGTCCAATGGAGGCAAGGTTATTGAGCTATTAACATACAACATCGCAATATAATCCATAAAAGCGTTCAAATTATCCAGGTCAATAGCAAGAAAGCCATTGTCTCCTGTACTTGAATTCAGAATATAACCTCCATCTCTTTCAGAAAATGGCCCTTGTAAGCTGTCTTTTGTCCAGACCCATTCGTAACCAATATCATCAGCGGAATTATCTTCTATAAGCCAACCTTCCGGTGCAGTCCATCCTTTAGGGTCATCAGGATTTCCCCAGTCAAAATGTTCTTCCCAAAAAACCTGTCCATCACCTTTGAGGTTTCTATTCTGTCCAAATACAGAGCAAGCTATTATTAAAACTAATACTAGAAGTAGATTTTTTTTCATCGATCTTATTTTTATTTATTTATAATTCCAGCTTAACCTGATGAAGATTATTCACCTCGCCAAATGTCTTAAGATGGTTTAACTATTTATAGTTTATAAAGTGTTTACAAAATTGTAATGGTCAATATTTATTTGATTCTTTCGACCTGTTTGGCAAAAATATAAATTAGTTAATAAACTACAAACTTTTACTGCCAAATAGCTTTCCATACATCAAATATCTCTTTTTCTTCTATCCCAAGTAACTATTGATTGTGAATTTTTTAGTGTCAAACATTTGAGAATTCGTGTCGGATCAATTCTAATCATTCTAATTCTAGAAATATTTTTATATTTTGTAAAAAGTTTTCCTTGAACCAAAATATAACTAAATACTTATAATATGTTTAATCAAATTTTTGAAGACAAACCTCCTGGTTGGGAATTTGGAATGTTTGGTCCAATTTTATTAATGTGCTTTTGTTCTTTGGTTTTAATCTCGGTGGTTATCATCCGTGGGATAATGAAGAAGTCTAGTCCACCATTTCTGATAGACATGATTTTGCTATTAGGATTATTTAGCTTCTCATATCCAATTTTTCTCTTCATTGTTGGATTTTTTCCTGCCGCTGATGCTGTTATTGAAGTAGGAGAGATTTCAACAACACTTGTATGGAAGGCCATACGTTTAAGTTTGATTTCAATCACAATGGGTTTAATTTCTCTGCATGTTTCAGCAATTGGTTGGTTTGTAGTGAGACGATTTAAAGCAAAGAAAAGTTAGTTGGCAGATCCGGTTACACTAGCCCCACTAGGATTATCACAATCCTTCCCATTAATTTCCTCATTAATAAAAAAGCGTCATTGGTGCTTTTTTTTGTATAAATCCTTATAATTTAGGACTATCCTGCTATATTACGTATTATTTCCAGTCCGGCATCAATCTCTTCAATTGAGTTGTATATATGGGTACTATGCCTTATGCCATTTTCCCCGACAGCGCGAGGTTGAAGCTTTTTTCTATTCCACATTTCATTCTGTATTTCCAATCCTGTTTTACCTGCCACTCCATAAGTTGTTATTCCGGCGCACATTTCAGGATGCACTGAAGAATTTATTTTAACATTTTTTATTGTCTTCAGTCCTTCTCTCAAATAATCCCCAAGATACTTTATCCTTTTATACACCTTTTCCGGCCCCAGAGTATTATGAAAATCAATTGCTTTATCCAATCCCACCAGTAAAGATGGATTACCTGTACCACGTTGAGTAAGCCTGTACCCGTTGTCTTCATAATTATCCCACTGACTGCTGGCTATTGTAGTCCATATTTGGTCGTAAACATCATTTTTAACATATAACAAACCATTGCCTGCAGGTGCAAGGAGCCATTTATGCGGACTTGAATAATATGCATCACATCCTATATCCTTCATGTCAAGAGGAATATGGCCGATGGATTGAGCTCCATCAAAAATTGTAAAAATGTCATACTTTTTTGCTTCATAATTGATCTCCTTTACAGGAAGAATTAAACCAAAACCTGAAATAATATGAGCCATTGCAATTACACGAGTGTTTGGTGTAATTAGTTTTTTAAGTCTGCTCACTATTTCTCCCGGATCATTTGCAGGCACAGGAATTTCTACCTGTTTAATTATCACGCCTTTGCGCTTAGCCATTAATTCCCATCCACATTTTCCCCCGGGATGTTCCATATTTGTAGTTATAATCTCATCTCCCTTTTTCAGGTCCAGCCCATT
This sequence comes from Bacteroidota bacterium, assembly GCA_042584005.1. GTDB lineage: Bacteria > Bacteroidota > Bacteroidia > Bacteroidales > JBHOTF01 > JBHOTF01. Next base: position 131 of record JBHOTF010000080.1, on the reverse strand, counting down.
TGAAATAAAATTCATGCTCATGGTTGCATTCTGAGTTAAAGAGATCTCACCAGTCTGAGCATTTATCAGTTTTGCAAGTTTGGTTCTGATATTAATCTCATCACTGTAACCAGAAAGTAAAAGCGGGCCAT
>JBHOTF010000079.1:0-7255 GCA_042584005.1 Bacteroidota bacterium | reverse complement strand
GTTGTTTTTCCGTTGTTCTTTTGTCAATCTATCCATATCGCAAAGCTAATTAATATATACATTGTTAGCTGCTGAAAATTTCATTTCGAATCTATTTGTTTTTCAAAAAGCCTAACTCAAAAACCTGTGGTTTTAGCTTTTCTGTTAATGCTTTATAGGCTTCTTCAAATGACTTAAAACTCACAGGAGGAAAATCTCCACTTGAGTTACGTGCTTGCAATGCTTTTCTTATTTGATACCAACCCACATCTGCACGGTTAAGTTTAAATTCATCTCTCACATTTCTAACATCTGTATAAAGAAAATATGCTTGCCACAATTTTTTACCTTCATCCAATACATGTGAAGCTTCATTTGAAAATATTTTATCTGTAATGTATTGCACCATAAAATCTGATTCAAAACGATTGGGTGCATTCACTTCAGCTTCGCTATAAGGAATAAAATGATTTAATAAACTCCAATTAATACGATTCCATTCTATGTTGTTAGCACTAGCTGTTCTCTGGCAGCGATTAAATAACATCCAAACTAGGCAATCATTTTTGAAATTCTCAGAAAGAGTTTGGGATGGTTGAAGAAATTGGTCTCTATCATTGAGCCAAGATGGTCTAATAAGTCGTCGAACAGAAAAAATAATAGCAGCTTTCCATAAGTTATCTTGTGTGATATAAAAACCATGTCCACCACGATAAACAGAAGAAAAAATAATAGTTTGTTGCTCGGCATGTTGTAGGTCATTTCCACCACAATACATATAAGCAACTGCATTATCTGACCATGTTTTTATACTAGGGATTGTTACTGCTGGTGAAATTGCATTTCTTAAGGGTATGACAGAATCTTTATTAGCTTTCGGTCTATTTAGCCAAATATTTAGAAATGTGCTATTTGGTAAATTGTAAAATGTTTTTTCTCCGATAGGATTTGTGTTTTTATCTAAAACAACTACAGATATTTCTTCAATAGGAGTTTTAGTCAATAAATTTTGATTTGTTTTCCAAACTAAAAAACCAATTGGGAATTTACCAGTCAATCCTTCAAATGCTTTATTATGAACAACAAAACCACCCAAATATTTTGCATTCCAAATTTTCCTAAATTTTTCAAAGTTTGGGGCATTGATGTATTTCATAGTACTGAACATGGCAATTGTAGCTGTAGGGATTTCTTGTGAAATTCTTGCTAAAAATTGAGTAAATAATTCATTACTAGCTTTTCCATAATCACTCATAAATGAAGAAGCAATTTTTGTTTTTGCAACACCTTGCTTATTTTCAGCTTCTACTCCTTTCGCAATGTTTTCAAAATTCGTTGCTTCTGCATATGGAGGATTAATAAATACTAGAATCTTTTTCTCCTCGGCTAAAGCTTTACGCAGACTTTCGGGCACTTTGTTGGTGAGTGTGTAATCTATTTTGCCATCATCGGTAATATCATCGTTCAAGTAATCATATTGAAAGCGATTGGCGGCAACACAGGTTTTAGTAGCGTGCATTATATCAATATCAGCATTGTCAAGTGTACTCATGTATATATTGCGAGGATTGCTGTGTTTTACTTCAAGGTTGCCTACACCACAGCACATATCCCACACAATGTATTTACGCTGCCAGTTATCACCAAGAGTTTCAGTGAGCTTGTCGTATGCTTTATCCACAACATTTAAAGGGGTATAAAAGCCCCCTTTATAAATGCGTTCATCGAGCGGAATTAAGGTATCGCGTCTTTCTAACAAATAATTGCTGTATTCCTTTTTGGGGGGGCGGTGGTAAATAGCCCAAAATTGGTGATAACCCTCTTTGTTATTAAGTTCATATAATTTCCCTTCAAGGGCAAACACAGGGGCTGTTCCCTTATGCAACAATTGAGCAGGCAAACTATCGTTGGTGGTTTGTGTGCCATCGCTCATAATGTCTGCATAAAACAAAAGAGCAAAATCTTCTTCTGCTATGTCATTTATTTCCCTCCCTATCATAGCTACCCATTTATCGAATACCTGTTTGAGGTTATTGGGGGTAATTTGAATACGTATAATATCGCCTTTAGCAATGGCGTTTTTTATAGTGCTTATAAATTCTTCCTCGTGTGTTTCGATTTTAAAACTTACAAAGTAAGTTCCTATATGTGCCGAAACAGCATCAAGTGCATCTTGTGTATAATTACTTGCTGATTTTCCCCATTTTATGGTTTTCTTTTCAAGAAACGGAATCACATCAGCACTTTTCATGATAGCCGCTTTTGTTGTGTCAATTACAGCTAGAATAGGAGGCACATATTCGCCCTTATTTATTGACTGTTGTACATAATGCATTAACTGTGTAAACATAGCATATGTAGAATTATTACCTGTGTCCTTCGCCTCAAACCAAATTTCTTTGGTTTGTATATCTATCAGATTCTTAGAGTAGCCCTTTAAACCCAAAGATTTGATGTAGGCATCTTTCACATCTTCTTCACTTTTGCACTGTTGAAGTTTTTGATATAGGCTCATATTCTAAAATTATCAGGATTTTTGCTTTTTGCTGCTAAAGATGTAAAAACACATTTGTTATATAATCATTAAATTACATTGCATTTATTCACTAAATACTGAGTTAGAAGTAAAAAAGTTTGGTTCTGTCTCATCGTTTTTCAAAAGTTAATCTGTCAGAAAATGAACTAGCAATGCGATAAAGTTCACTCCATGCTAACCATAACATTGAAATAGAAGTTCCATAATGTTCAATCTCAAATTCGCCAATATCAATACCTCCTATTGAAGTGACGTCCATTCCTTGCTTTCCTATTCCAAACAAAATTATTGTAACTTTTCCTTCCTGTTCAATAACACTTGCAGTTAGGCAGGCTACTGTAGCCATATCACTTCCTTTCTGAGCAACATTTTTATAGTTCGTAGTAACTGTGAAAAATTCTGAAGATGATGTTGCAATAGAATATCTGTTTTGAATAAAATGATTTCCAATCTGAGCAAAAGCTTCCTTTTTTGTGCCATCAAAATCAATAATAATGGTATTGACGTGATGTGGAATAGGTGTTCCATTAGAAGTAATGGTTTGCAGCATAGTGCATCCACTCAGATTTAATAGGATGACTGAAACTAGAATAAAAAAGAAATAATTCTTGAGAAATTGAATTGTTGTTTTCATAGCTTTGAATTTATTGGGGGAACTCAAGTTTTATAAAATTACAATAAAAATGTTTATTATAGGTTGATAAAGGTATGTTATATAGCAAAGAAACACCTGATATCAGCAAAACCTTTCCAGATTAAAGCCACTATCTCAACCATAGCAGTACCTATCCACCATATTATATTTTAAGCTGCTTTTTAGGGGAAGGGTCATTGAATTATACTGTTCACCTGTTCAGTTCCTATAGTTATTTGAACACTGAACACCTTTAATTCATTTCTTTCTCCTTACTAGATATTCATCAGCTTCTCTACTAATCTCTGCATAAGTTTTCTGCCTTCCTGCCTCCAGATACTCTAATATATCCACTTTCTTGAAATAACATCTTTTGCCCCTCTTCAATACAGGTAGCTCTCGACGAGATATAAGACCATAAATTGTTGGTTTGGCAAGGTGGAGAAATTTAGCACATAGCTCTACAGTGAGAATATCATTAGTTTCAGATTGAGATTCTTTACTCTTTTCAAGTAATAATCGTTCAATGTTTTCAACCTTGTAGAATAGTTGAGTCATGGCTTCAGGGATGTCGTTAAAAGTTAAGTTTTTCATAGTACTATTTTTTAATTATTTAGCACCAAAATACAACCAATATTGGTTAAACCCTTCCAGATTTAAGCAACTATCTCAGACAGAGCAGCACCAAACTACAATTAATAATTAAAGCTGTATTTTCCTTGAAGGGTTATGAAATTGCTCTGTCCAACTTATATATATGCAGTTTATATGTCAGATTGGAAATTATTCTGCATGTTTTTTTTAGGGAACAGCCTTGAAATCCTTCATATGAGTGTAACCCTTACGATTATTAGCTACTCTTACCACTTACCTATACCCAGGCATCAAATGAAAATAATAAGCCCTTAAATCTTGAAGGGTTTTAGAATAATTCTACTGTCCAACTGTCCATTTACTATAGAGATTGGACGACTGGACACCTCATCTACAAACTGAATAAAATTGGTTGTATCTGGGCCTGTTTTAGGATATGTTGAATTAAATAATTATTGGAGGTATATTTATACTTTATTAGAACCAAAATATTGTTTCTGAAACGGTAAATGCAATTGATATGGATATTTAAGAAATTTCAAATATGCAAGAAAGAATAGTATACATTATTGGTGCAGGTGCAAGCAATGAAGCCAATTTACCTGATGGGATTGAACTTAAACAAAAAATATCAAATCATTTGAACTTTTATAGTAAAGATGATTCAATTCTTGACGGTGGTAATAAAATATACCGTGCAATACGATTACTTGTCGGGAAGGAATCTAATCCATATATAGAAGCAACAATGGTTATTAGAAAAGCATTACTATTGGCAGGCTCCATTGACAACTTAATTGATGCGCATCATGGCAATGAGAAAATTGCTTTATGTAGTAAGTTGGCAATAGTTCAATCTATATTAGAAGCTGAAAATGAAAGTCTTCTTTCTTTTTCCAAATCTTCAACAGGATCATCAATTAATTTTCATGCTTTACAAAAAACATGGTATTGGCATTTTTTCGACCGAATTATTTCTAATTGTAGCGACCTAAAAGAACGATTTAAATCGATTACTCTAATAGTGTTTAATTATGATCGTTGCATTGAACATTTTATATATTTTGCATTGCAAGATTATTTAGCAATTCCTGCTTTTGAAGCAGCGGAACTTGTAAAGTGCATTAATATTTATCATCCTTATGGAAGTGTTGGTAATTTACCTTGGTATAGTCAAACTAATAATATGGAATTTGGAGCTAATCCAAATCCACAAAAATTATTAGAACTAGCAAAGAAAATAAAAACATTTTCTGAAGGAACGAATCCTGACTCTAGTGAAATATTTGATATAAGAAGAAATATTCTTAATGCTAATATTCTCGTTTTCTTAGGGTTTGCATTTCATGGATTAAGTATGCAGATGATAAAACCAGATAATATAGAAGGTGTTAAGGTCAGGAGGAAGGAATGTTATGCAACAGCAAAAGGGATATCGAGGAACGATATACCTTATATTAAAGAAGAAATAAAAGGATATTATGGTTTTAACAGCAAAGATATTATGATGATAAATATTCCTTGTATTGATTTCTTCCTTTATTTAAAGAGGGCTCTGGCGTTTAAAAAATAGATATTTATTGAAGAAAGCATGTTTGGAATGGTTGAATATATATTAAATATTGTTTTCAGTGTAATCTAACAAAAAAACTGCAGCCACTACAGCCCCAGCCATTCCTTCATATAAGTATAACCCTCCCAGATTTTAGCCACTTTCTATGCTATAGTAGTAGTTATGTGTCAAATTATATTTTAAGCTGTTTTTACTGGAAGGGTCATGAAACTTTACTGTCCTGTCCAGCCAATCTCCTAAGTAATCTGGACACTGGACAAGTCTGTATCCTGCCATGCAACATATTGACTCATATATGTATTATGGTGTATATTTACTTGACTTTAAACCTAAAACCTGTATTATGAAAAATAGATTATATAAATTCTTGCTTGCAATGCTTTTCGGGATATCTTTGATGATAATTCCTTCATGTAATAAAGGAATCCCTGAATACGAAGTCTATTCTATTGAATATGGTTGGCTTCCAAACATACAACTTTCAACCATGCTTTCAGGTGCTGATACAAGTCTATGGGTTGACATGTCGGCAATGGTATGGTTAATGAAGAGTTCAGACGGTCATAACATATTGGTGGATGCAGGTTACAGACCAGACTATTCAAACTCAACCAGCCAGCGTATTCAGGATTATCAACGTCCTGATTTAGCCTTATCAAAGTTGGGTATATCACCTGAGGATATCTCTGACATCATCCTAACTCATATTCATTTTGATCATGCAGATGGCCTCCCACTATTCCCGAATGCTCATATCTGGGTACAAGAAGCTGAGCTGGAATACTATTCTGATAGTACACACTGGCCAAATACGAATCCACCAGGTACTCCTCCTCGTTTTGTAGCAGAACTTAATAAGCTAAACAAAGAAGGCCATGTTACACTGGTGGATGGTGACGATCAGGAAATTTTTGAGGGTATACGAGTTTATACTGGACCAAAACATACCTATGCATCCCAATATGTTGGTGTCAATACTTCTGGTGGTACTGTAATTTTAGCTTCAGATTGTATATTGTTTTATAAAAACCTGGAATTGGGTTTGACTAACCGTATTACCTTGGATCATGCAGCTGACATGATAGCATTTGATCGAATGAGAAGTATTGCATCTAAAACAGAATGGATAATTCCAGGACATGACCGTGCAGTATTCGATAAGTTTCCAAATCCAGTTAAAGGTGTAGCACAAATTCAATAATGGCGGAATCGTTATTTATCTTTAGTTAAGGCCGTACAATATAGTTAATTGACTTTTAAACATCTGAAGCCAGTTCAGTCCAATTGGGTATAAACCCTCCCACATTTGAGCCACTATATCAGTTTTCAGGATTGGAAACAATAACTGAAAATTAAAAAGGTCAGAAATGAATTTTCAGGATGGTATAACTGGTGCGTAATCTATTCTAGGCAATGTAATTATCTTATCCTGATTGTTAAAAATAGTGTTCGCTGGTAGATTTTTTTGCATTTTTCCTCCTAAGCCTCCTTTTGACATGTCAGTACCTCGGTAAAGATTTTCAACTATAGTTAAATTACTGTCTTGTGGCATATGTCTTGATGCTCCGAATATGCTTCCTTTTGCATATGTGTCATTCTCTGTGAAATAAGGGTCTGCATAGCAACCTATCATTTGTGCCATTTCAGATGTTGCTAAACTTGAATGCATTAAATCTGGGGCACGTAGTACTACAACGCCTTTTTTTGCGTATTTCTTACCGTTTGCGTCTTCTTCCATTTTTACAACATTTACGCTTGGAGCGTAATAAGATGCAATTACAAGCACATCCAACTCAGGATATATTTTTCCTTCGAGAAAGTCTTCCATTATTTTTCCTTCATCATTTTCACTTGAAACACTTATCTCATCTTTGAAGACGTTATTGTCATCAGGGTCTTGAAATCTTATTGCACCTCCGCTTGATACTGGAGATACTTC
>JBHOTF010000078.1:0-7435 GCA_042584005.1 Bacteroidota bacterium | reverse complement strand
ACAATATAAAACTCGCATTAAGAAATATAAAAAAGAACATTTTATATTCCATAATTAATATTGGAGGACTTGCAATAGGTCTGGCCAGTTTTATTTTTATTATTCTATATATAAATGATGAATTATCCTACGATAAATATCATAAGAATTATGATAGGATTTATAGGATGAATCGGCTTTATAATACTAATGAGATAAATGAAGATGCTGCAACTTGTTCATTTCCATTGGCTCCGGCACTTCAGCTTGATTATCCTAATATGGTTGAAAAAATTGTTCGATTGTTTGATTTTCAGCAATCTTCAATGTTTTTTGAATATGTTGTTGAAGGCGAAGTGCTTAATAGGTTTAATGAAAAGAAATTCTTTTTAGCTGATTCAAGCATATTCGATGTATTAACTTTTGAATTTGTTGAAGGTAATATAGAAACAGCTCTTAACCGACCAAACGTTATTGTTATTAGTGAATCTTCATCTGTGAGATATTTCGGTGAAGAATCGGCTATTGGTAAAACATTGAGATTTGAAGAATTTGGAAATTTTGAAATAACAGGTGTTTACAAAGACATTCCCACCCAATCGCATTTTGAAATAGAAATATTGGGTTCTATGCAAACATTTCAGCAGTTTAATCCTAATAATCAACTTCCTCAATCATGGGTTTGGAATCCATGTTGGACTTATTTGTTATTAACTGAAGGAGTAAGCCCGGAAGACCTGGAGGCACAACTGCCAACATTTTATGAGAATCATTATCCTGATCTTGCTGATCAGGATGTTACACTTTATCTTCAGAAAATTACTGATATACATCTAAAATCACATCATGATTATGAAATGCATGCAAACTCTAATATTATTTATGTTTATATATTATCAATAATAGCTGCAATTGTATTATTTCTGGCATGTATTAATTTCATGAATCTTGCCACTGCAAGTTCTACAGGAAGAGCAAAAGAAATTGGAGTGAAAAAAGTTGTTGGGGGATACAGATCTTATATAACAAGACAATTTCTTGCTGAAGCCATTGTATTAAGTTTTATTTCCTTAATGATAGCCGGATCAATTGTTGAATTATTACTTAAGGAGTTTAATAATTTCTCAGGGAAAAATATTTCTCATAGTTTTATTTTTGAACCACAAACACTTTTGTTTTTTGTACTGCTTGCTTTTGTTGTGGGATTACTTGCAGGAACATATCCGGCATTTTTCCTGTCTTCCTTTAATCCGATAAAAGTATTAAAAGGATCAAATAAAAGTGGTTCAAGGTCTGGAACAGCACGTAAAATACTTGTTATTTTACAATTTTCAATATCTATATCACTGATTATAGGAACAATGATTGTATTTGACCAATTAAAGTATCTTAGAAATGCAGATCTCGGATTTAAAAAAGACCAGATTATAATTCTTCCATCAAGTAACAGACAGATAATAGTGAATTATGATGCATTTAGCGAGCAACTTTTACAACATAACGATATAAAATATGTTACCGGTATGGAAGATGTTATGGGTGTAAATCATAATACCAGAGCTATGACTATTGAAGGATTGGACCAGGATAAACAATATTTTAATCCAACCTTTGTTGTAAGATTTGATTTTATTGAAACCTTTGATATTGAAGTTGTTGAAGGGAGGGCATTTTCAACAGATTATCCAAGTGATTCAACCGAAGCTATAATGATAAACGAAACAATGGTTGCTAATCTTGGCTGGACAAATGAAGAAGCAATTGGAAAAAGAGTAGGGCATAATGGAGGACCTGAACGGGTTATAGGAGTATTTAAAGACTTTAATGCATTATCACTTCGTAAGCCAATTAATAATTTTGTTCTTGATATAAATCCACCCATGGGGCAGTTAACAAGATATATAGCCATCAGGGTTAATACAAATAATTACCCTGCCATTATGGAATATATTGAAGAAAAATGGAATATGTTTGCACCTACGCGGCCTATAGAAATAACATTTTTGGACGACAGACTTAATGCAATGTATAATGAAGAAGACAGATTTGGTGCTTTTTCAGTAATGATGACTGTTCTGGCCATTATTATTGCCAGTTTGGGACTAATAGGACTAACATCATTTCTAGCTGAACAAAAAACTAAAGAAATTGGGATTAGAAGAGCATTGGGTGCTTCTGTTGGAAATATATTAAAAATATTATCTTTTGAATTTGTAAAATTGATTTTAATAGCCAATTTAATTGCATGGCCAATTACTTATATAGTGGCTAAAAACTGGTTGGAGAACTTTAGTAAACATACTGAAATAAATTTATTTCTATTCTTATATTCAGGTGTAATAGCCTTGGTTATTGCATTCCTGATTATAGGATACAGGGCATATAAAACATCAATGATAAATCCGGCTGATACGCTGAAACATGAATAGAGAAAAAGTGACGAGTGACAAGTGACGAGTGACATGGGAAAAATAGAGAATTATTATGAAAAAACTTAGAAATGTAATTTTAGCTGTTTTTAGTCTGACTTTTCTTTTTAATGCTAATATTTTGTTTGCCCAGGAAAAGGGGAGCGGAGTAGAATCAATTACAATCAAGGAGTTGAAAGATCATATGGAATATCTGGCTTCTGATGAATTAGGCGGCAGGGTAACCGGTACTGATGGCTATAAAAAAGCAGCAAAATATGCGGCTAAAGAATTTGCAAAAGCAAAACTTCAAACATTATTTAAGAATTCAGATGGAGAACCATCTTATTTTCAGCCAGTTAAAATTAAAGATTATGTTTCAATGAATGTTGTAGGAATGGTTGAAGGAACCGATACGGAATTAAAAAACCAGTATGTTACTGTTGGAGCTCATCTCGATCATGTAAATTATGATAAAGAAAAGGTATGGAATGGTGCCGATGATAATGCCAGTGGAAGTGTAGGTGTTATCGAAATTGCTGAGGCATTAGTATTGAATCCTCCAAAACGCTCTGTTATATTTATTTTATTTACAGGTGAAGAAAAGGGTTTATTAGGATCAAGACATTTTGTTAAAGATCCTCCTGTACCGCTTGATGATATTGTAGCTAATATTAACCTCGATATGATTGGCCGTACCGGTCAGGGACTGGATAAAAAGAAAAAAGAACACATTGTGAGATATTCTTCTGAAGTTTGCCCGGAATTTAAGAAATTCGTCCAAAAGGTGAACAAAAAAACCATTAACTATCCTCTTGTATATAAAGATGAAAGTACGGAACAAACACTTGGTGGCAGTGATCATATGAGTTTTTTGGGAAAAGATATTCCTGCTATTTTCTTTTTCTCAGGTATTCATAAAGACTTACACAGACCAACAGATGATGCCGATAAAATTGAATATGATAAAATGCAAAAAATCAGTCAACTGGTTTATGAAATAACAGTTGAATTGGGAAATGCTGATGAAGTATTTGGTAAATAAAAGCCATTTGAATGAAATAATCGACAATCAACCACATTATAAGGACAAAGGGAGCCGGATAAATTTTATTAATATCCGGCTTTTGTTTTTTTTTACAATGAATAATTAAGTGAAAATTATCTTAATGTTGTCTTAGAACAAAATTGATTATTATGAAACGAATTTATTTAAGAGTTCGACCTAAACATTTCATATTGCTAATTTTTGTTCTTTGTTTAAGGTACAATAGTTATTCACAACAAATAAAAGTATTGTTTATTGGAAACAGTCTCACATATTATTCCAGTACGCCATATATTTTTGAGCATTTAGCAATTGCTCAAAACAAAGAAGTATTCGTTGACCAAATAACACCAGGTGGATATTCACTTGCTGATCATTGTATTAATCCTGGGACTCTAGCTAAAATAAATTCCAACGACTGGGATTATATTATTCTACAGGGATCAAATTATAATATAGCTTTTCCTGAACATCACGATTTAATTAAACATTATATTGTTGCACTGAATACCCAAATTCATAATAATAATCCTAATACAAAAGTTATTTTTTTTCTCGACTGGTCAATGAGAAATGTTAGAATGTATAATACAGATTATGATTATTCCACTTTTCAATGGATGATAATGGAAGGCACAAGGCAAATGGCTTATCAGTTGAATATGATGATTGCACCAATTGGTTGGGCCTGGAAAACAGTATATCTCGACAGACCGGATATAGATTTATATCATCCTGATGGTTCACATCCATCATATTATGGAGCATATTTGAGTGCTAGTGTTTATTATTCCACAATTTTTCATGAGTTGCTAATAAATTGTCCATATTATGTAGATATAGAACCTGAAATAGCAAATTACTTACAAAAAACAGGAACAGAAACTGTAATGGACGATCTGGATCTCTGGAATATAAATATTACTTCCGTTGATGATGAATTATCTACGGATCAGGGTTTTAGTTTAGACCAGAATTACCCTAACCCCTTTAGTGAATCCACAATAATCAATTATAAAACTGGCACAGCCGCAAATATTAATTTATCTGTTTACGATTCTGCAGGAAGAAGAATTGCTGAGCTTGTTAATTCCATACAGGCCCCTGGAAATTATTCTGTTGAATGGGGAAGGAGAGGTGATGATGGGAATGTTATTTCCTCCGGAGTATATTATATTGTTCTTTCAGCCGATGAAAAGAGGCAGGTTAAGAAGCTTATTTGCACTCGGGAATATTAATACTTAAATTCTATTTATTATTTTAGTAGCTTATCATTATTAATTTAATCTATTAATTGAAGCTTTATTTAATGACAGAACCTAAACATAATTCATCCAGAAGAGTTTTTGTTAAGCAGGCTGCTGCTTTATCATTATTAACAGCTGGTGGGACTTTCGGATTTTCCTCATGCATTTCAAACAAAACTGGAGGAAAAAGAAAAGAGCTTGAAGAAGCTGGCCCTATGCTTCCACCTGTCCCTGCAGTATTATTAACAGCCAAAGGCACATCAGAAAGGCCTGATGAAATATCAGTAGTTTGGTCTTTTGTTCTGGAAGGGAAACCCCCTCAAGTTGGCATAAGTGTCCATAAAGATCAGGTTGTTGGTGATTTGGTTAAAAAACATAAAGAGTTTGTACTCAATGTTCCTGTTGCTGATATTGTAAAACAATTTGATATAGTTGACATGAATTCAACAAAAATCCTCGATAAGTTTGAATTATCAGGCCTTAGTCGTGGCCAGGCAATGAAGGTTGACGCTCCGGTTGTTGTGGAGAGCCCTATACACCTTGAATGTAAGGTTATCAATATTGTAGATATTAAACCATATAGAACATTGTTTATTGCCGAAGTAGTTGCAACAACAGTTCTAGAAGGGGTTTGTGATAAAGATGGTAAACTAATTGTTGACGATACTCCGTTTTTTGGCATGACTTCCGGAAGTGGAGAGTTCTATACAATGGGAGAGAAAGTCGGACGAATTGGAATGAGTGTTGGTAGAACAGATATTAAATACTGATTTATGTAAAATAAAAAAAGGGTGCCATTTCTGCGGCACCCTTGTTATTGCGTGAAGTTTTTGAATTACGCCAATCTCAATAATTCACGATTATATTTCTATTAATCCAGCGTGTTTTAATATTTGAAGATAATTAAGTACTAACTGAAGGTCGGCTTTCCTGCTTGATTGCGCATCAAGCATTTTTTTAATCATTAATGCATTGTTTTTACCATTTACCAGTCGTGCACACTCTCTGGTGTCAATACCTCTTGAAGGATATTTATCCTGAATTTCTTTTGGTACCTCTCTGATAATACTTGAAGACCCACCATATCCGCTATCTAAAACTTTAGATGTTTGTTTAGGAATAACAGACATTGCTTCCTTTTCAAGTTTTGTAAGTTTTATTACAATAGCTTTTTGTCCCAGTTTTTTAGCTTTAGCTTTCATTGCCATATCATAGGCAAGCAGATGTGATTCTGATATTCCTTTAAAAGCCTTAATAATTGCATCCAGATTTTCTTTTACCGAAGTTTTATCTTTTGCTAATTCGTTAACACTTTCAACAGTATTTATTTCATTGTAAAGGGCTGCTTCAATATTACTTTTTCCACTTTTATATTCTTCAGCAAAATTATCTGCAGTAGATTTTTCAAGATCATCCAAAGATTCTGATAACATTAGGCCAAGCCTTTTTGATCCGTTGCTTAATACTTCATTACCCAGTTTAACTGCCATATCATCATCTGCACTGGCAATTGTATATGCAGCAGCAGCAGCTATAACAGCAACTCTTTTCAATTGTGTAGGATCGCATTTATCTGCTCTGTCCTGAGAAGTATGATAATAAAAATCGGGCCATGTGATCATCATGATTCCTGGCACCTGAACTCCCCAATCGTTAAAAACCTCATGGTCGGATGCACCGTAATGTTGACTTATACGATAGTAAAATGGTTCATCAGATCCACTGGGGGCAACAATTCTTTTAGGGAATTTACCACCACTTCCTCTTACATTAATAGTTTCTATATTTGTTTCACCAACATAACGATAGAAGTTTTCCATTACATCGTTAATATAGTGAGGATTACCATAAGTTGTTCTCATTAAATTAAAGAAAGATTGACTTTTACTTAACCATAAACCAACCATATCGAGGTTGATATTACAAAGAGTTCTTTTCATTAATTCTTTGTTTTCATTTACCCAAGGGCCTGTTCCGGAAAATTCGGGTACATGTATAAAACGAATTGTCCTTTTTGGTTGAGGAATTCTTCCCTCATCAATGAGAGTTTTTAACATTCTTGCAACTTCCAGTATAGCTGCACAACCCGAGATATTATCATTTGCACCCTGTTTTGTATAACCTTCAAAAAGGTGTGCCGAGAATATTATTTCCTGTCCGTTCGGATCGGTTCCGGGAATTACACAGGTTGGCACCTGCATTTCATAATCAGCTGTGGATGATTCAACAGTTGCATGTACAGTTATTTTCTGGCCTCTTTTAAGCCTGTCTCTTAGTATATGTCCCTCTCTGGGTGGTAAATTAAAACCAAATTTTGTTTCACCACTACTTCCGCCTCTACGACTTCCAATGCCACTGCCAGAAATCTGAAGAGGATCGATTAGTGACCGTGACGATGCGAAAGAAACTACACCAAGAGCTCCTTTTGGTACTGCAAGTCGGTGAAGACCACTGGCTGATCCTGAGGTTAGTAGAATTTTTCCATTTACATCAATACCTTCAATATCTATAGCTCTTCCTTCACCAACCCAAATAATTTCAGCCGTAACGTCTGTGTTTACACTTCCTGATGCCAGCATAGCTGTAATATCGTCGTAATCGGCTAATTTATTTTTTCCAGGGCTTACTTCCCATAGTTCACCCTTTATACCATCCCAGTATGAACCTCCGGGGTATCGTATTATTTTGGCTCCTTCAAGGCCATATTCCTTCATTTTTCCATAAACATATTCTGACTCCCAGAAAGTGGTTGC
>JBHOTF010000077.1:0-7830 GCA_042584005.1 Bacteroidota bacterium | reverse complement strand
ATGTAATTAAAAAAAAGAGTTTAGCTTTTGCAGTTGATATCGTTCAATTATGTAAGTTTCTTACAGATAATAAGAAAGAATATATAATGTCAAAACAATTAATAAAAAGTGGTACAGCAGTTGGGGCTCTTGTTCGTGAATCAGAACATGCTGAAAGTCCATTAGATTTTATTCATAAATTATCAATAGCTTTGAAAGAGGCCAATGAATCTGTATATTGGTTGGAACTTTTAAAGGAAGTTGGTTATATATCAATTAAAACTTTTGAAAAGTATAAAACAGATTGTCAGGAATTAGTAAAAATACTTGTTAGCATCATTAAAAGCTCTAAAGCTAAATTAACTAAATAATTATTAATTTTTAATTTTCAATTTTCAATTATTTTTGTTTGCAATCGTCGACATAGAAACAACAGGAGGAAGCCCAAGGGCTGATAAAATAACCGAAGTGTCAATTTTTATTCATGATGGATTAAGAATTATTGATGAGTTTACCACTCTTATCAATCCCGAAAGAAATATTTCTCATTTTATAACTCAACTGACAGGCATTAATAATGAAATGGTAGCCGATGCACCTAAATTTTATGAGGTAGCAAAAAAAATCGTTGAAATTACAGATAAACAAATATTTGTGGCACATAGTGCATCCTTCGATTATAATTTCATAAGAAATGAATTTAAAAGTATAGGTTTTGAATATAATAGAAAAACATTGTGCACAGTTAGCCTTAGCAGAAAAGTATTTCCGGGAAAAGCTTCATACAGCCTGGGTAAAATTTGCGAGAACCTTCATATTAAAATTACCGACAGACACAGGGCCAGGGGAGACGCACTGGCAACTGTAAAGCTTCTGGAAATATTATTAAATAATGACAAGAATAAAAATGCAATTAAAATTATTAAGCCAGAATTTCCTCTGGGATTAAACTCAAACCTGAGCAGAACAAAACTTGAAAAGATACCGGAAAAAACAGGTGTTTATTTTTTCTATGATAAAAAAGGTGAATTATTATACATAGGAAAAAGTAAAAATATTCGCAGTCGGGTAATGCAGCATTTGAATAATAATTCCACAAAAAGAGCAATGGAAATGCGCGAGAAAATATCGGATATTGATTTTGAATTATGTGGTAATGAGCTGATTGCACTTTTGAAAGAATCTGACCTTATTAAACATCATAAACCCCCGAATAACAGGGCACAGCGCCGCACTTCTTATAATTATTCTCTTTTACATGAAAAAAATGATAGTGGATATATTTGTTTCAGGTTCGAACATATAAATAATAATAATGAACCTCTTACAACTTATACATCGTTGAAATCGGGCAAAGAAGAAATGGAAAGACTTATTGAAGAGTTTGGTTTGTGTCAAAAATTATCCGGTCTGTACAACAGTAATGGAGCATGCTTTCATCATGGGATAGGAGAGTGTAAGGGAGCCTGCATAGGCGAAGAAGATGTTGATGAATATAATAAACGTGCTGCTGAACTCATTAATAAATTTGATTTCCATCTGAAGAATTTTTTAATAATCGGGCAGGGGCGTAAATCTGGTGAGAATTCTGTTGTTCATATAAAAAATGGAAAATATCTTGGTTGCGGTTTTGTTGAAGCAGAATTTACAGGAAATAATGTAAGTAATCTAATTGATTCAATTGTAAGCTATGAAGAAAACCGTGACATACGCTCAATTATAAAAAGTTATATCAGACGAAATAATGTTTTAAAAATCGAGCTTGATCAGCATGATATACCCATGATTTAAATTTCTGACAAAAGATTCTTTTATGTAAACTATAAATATTTTTAAAGAACATATAATTGTAACCAGTTCAATATCAGGTTGTCAAATAATATTCTTCTACCTGTTTCGGAATTTACAGGAGCATGACCACATTTAGGAATAACTGCAATGCTGAAATCTATATTTCCGCTTAGTGACATAGATTGAAGAATGTTTTCAACACTGAGTTTTGTGTTGACCACAGTATCATCCTCTCCATATATTGCCAACCATTTCTTTTTAAATTGTTTAAGCTCGGTCATATAATCATATCCTAGCGAGTTCCAGGTGGATGAAATAGGAATAAAGGCAGGAATTGTATCCATTTCATTCTTTTTATAAGGTATAATTCCTCTTTCATAATTTTCCCTGTATTTGTCTATTTGTTTGTTAACTTTCTTATGTTCATCAGTATCCTGGCTTCCCCAGGCTAAAAATGATTGTTTCCATAAAGGTTTTATTTCTTCAATAACAGAATCACTAACACCTCTTCCTCTCAGGGCATTCATCTGAGCATATAACCTGTCTTCAATCATATCCAACATAGGCCCTACCAAACTTACTACAAAGGAAAATACAGGAAACCTGCTGGCAGCTATCACAGCTGTCCTTCCACCTTCACTTCCACCCATTACACCTATTTTCTCCGTATCAATCCTTGGATCTTTAGATAAAAAAATTGCACAATTGCCAGCATCATTGATATAATCCTCAAAAGATGTTTCAGTAAAAATACCTTCGGATTCTCCAGTACCTCTTTTATCATGTACAAAGGCCGCAATACCGCAGTGAGCAAAAACAGGTGCAATAAAATCTGAGAGAGATTTAATTGGTGCAGAATCATCACCTCCACCATTTGTCAAAACAACAAGCGGGTATTTTCCTTCTTTTTCTGGCAGGTATAACCAGCCGTTTATTTTGAGACCCTCAGATATAATAGTTTTTGTTTCAACTATATAGGTAGTGTCACCAATAGAATTCCCATTTACTGAGTCAAGCTTTAATAATGGCCCCCTTGTTAAAGGGCGATAACCGGCAAGGCAATCAGGTTTTTCAAAGAATTTTTCAATCTCCTTATTTGTCAGTACTCTTCCTAATAGCCCTTTTCCGGACTTGTTTATTATACTTTCCTGTGCTGATAATGCAGAATTTAAAAAAAGAGAAATAAAAAGTAGAACGAGTATCACTATAATTAGCTTATTCCAGCTATAAAGTATTCTTTTCATAGTAATAGCATATTTTTATTGATTTTTCAAAAAGCAAAAATTATTATCTGCTAAAACAAAAAATATGCCAATAAAGATGTATAGGGTATCAGTCAATCTCCATCTCTCTTCTATATATTCCCTTCCTCTAAATAAAGCTTATAATCCTCCTTCAACTTGTCCCAGCAAAGGGCTTTTTCCTCAATGCTTCCTTTTGATTCGAATAAAAATGGACCTTTAAATCCTGCTGAAACCAGATTCTCAATAACATTGTTCCATTTTATTATTCCTTCTCCCGGCAACCAGTGTCTTTCATCAA
Organism: Bacteroidota bacterium; assembly: GCA_042584005.1. Taxonomy (GTDB): domain Bacteria; phylum Bacteroidota; class Bacteroidia; order Bacteroidales; family JBHOTF01; genus JBHOTF01. Next base: position 4,518 of record JBHOTF010000077.1, on the reverse strand, counting down.
TACCATCGTAGTCGGAAATATGTAATGTAACAATAGCTGAACCAACTGCATTAATAAATTCTTCAGGACTTTCCTTAAGCATATGATTAACATCACAACATACAACAAGTCCTTCAACTTCTTTTAAAATTGATAACATTTCAATACTTGTATTTCCAATACATGTTCTTGGAAGGCATTCTACAGCAATCTGCATATTGTAATCATTGGCCTTCCTGACTAAAATTTTCAGTGAAGCTTTGCAGGCCTTTAATCTCTCTGCCCGTTCTTCATCTTTCACCGGTTCGAAACTGCCATGAATTACCAGTTTTTCAGGTTTTAATTCTTTGCAGGTTTCTATAATTAATATGACCTCATTGATCGCTTTTTCTCTTTCAGAAATATCAACCAGTGATATATCAATATCTCTTCCGTATGGAATATGAATCGACCAGATATTAATATTCTTCTTTTCTGCAAGAGCTATGGTTTTTTTTACATTAGATTTTAGATTATCAAGCGCTTCAGAGGATCTGATCCGGCCAATCCCAACTTCGATATCAGTAAATCCATAGCTTACCAGTTCATCAAATTTTTCTTCGCTGAGTTTATTAATACTACCAACGGAGGTTGCTTTTTTCCAGGATTCTACAATTTTTAATTTATTTTTTGTTGAATTACATCCGGCTATTGAAAACATTAATACACAAATTGCTAAAAATAGTAATCCTTTTTTATTGATCATAATAATGATTATTAAAGAAGTTTTGTAAATTTATTTGCTGATATAAAACGTTTAAATATCAATAGAAGAAACATGAAAAATGTTAAAAACATAAATGTATTAAATTTTCCATTATTGTTAATCCTCTTAATTATAATTATTCTATCAGGTTGTAAGGGAGGCTTTAACAAAACATCAAAAAATAATATCTTTTCAGAATTTTCTTTTGACGATAGTCTGTGGATTGATTATAAAGAGTTAACAGGCATTGGTTATGAAGAAGGAATTAGTCGTCGTGATCCAAGTGATATTATAAATGTAGGAGATTTATTTTATATCTGGTATACAAAAATACCTTCTGTTACAAATGGAAATAAAACCCCTTTATATAATTCCGGTTATTATGGAACAATCTGGTATGCAGTATCTTCTGATGGTGGATTTTCCTGGGAAGAGAGGGGAGAGGCCCTGGGAAAAGGAGAAGTTGGAAAATTTGACAGCCATGCAGTGTTTACTCCTAATATTTTGTCAGACAATGGAAAATTTTACCTGTTTTATACAGCAGTAAGAACCACAATTGGCAGGCCTTATGGAATTTTTGAAAATAATTCTGTTAGCGATTATACAGCTATAGGGCTGGCAGTGGCTGATAGTCCCGATGGGCCTTTTAAAAGAATTGATAATAATCCTGTATTAATGACTAGTAAGGATTCATCCCGATTTGATAGTTATCGTGTTGATGATGCTGCACTAATGGTTCGTGATGGAAAATACTGGTTATATTATAAAGGAAGGTCCATGGCTCATGGAACAATTGGTCCTTCAAAGACAAAGATGGGTGTTGCATTTGCAAATAATCCTATGGGCCCATATATAAAATATGGCAAACCTGTTCTGGACAAAAGCCATGAAGTTTTGGTCTGGAAACATAATGATGGAGTTATGTCTCTTGCATCAATTAGTAGTACATTGGAATTTGCTTCTGATGGTATGAATTTTGACAAAAAAAAGTCAGGGAAAATATTAAAAAATCGTCCACTGGCTCCCGGAATGTATCGTCCTCATCTTACAGACCATTCTTTACAAGCAATTCCCGGATGGGGTATTTCTATGGGGAGGAAGAAAGGAGATATTTATCTGACCAGATTTGAGATTCAAATATTGGATAATGATAATTTGTAAATTGAAATTATTAAATCATATTATTAGTTGAAAAGCATTATCCCGTTTTTTGACCGGTCAGGGCACTTAATTGTTGATCCTATACCACTATATTTTGTTGGATTATATAGAAATATCCATGGAGCATCATCCCGGATTAAAGTATATAATTCCTTATAAATATTCTTTCTGTCAGAATCTAAAAATGTGCTTTCTGCTTTCTCCATAAGGGAATTAACCTCCTTATTCTCATATCCCTGCCACCATGGTCCGCGGTATTTTGAATTTATTTTCTCCCTGAGAACACGATATGTACTGCTTGGACTTGAATCGAAACAGCATGCATCATTAATTTTTTTTGCCCTGACCATATCAGCGTAAGCCGCACGGTCCTTATGCACTACCAGCTCAACATTAATTCCAACCTCTTTATAATAATTTACCATCATTTGAGCTAGTTCTGGTGCTTCATTGGGCATTACCGCAGGAATGTCAAAAACCAGATTCAATCCATCTTTATACCCCGCTTCAGCAAGAAGACTTCTGGCCTTCTCAGGGTCATATGGATATATTGGTGTTTCCTTGTTATAACCAAAGTGTACCCGTGTTTGGTAGCCATTTAGAGCTTTGGCTGCTCCATTTTTAATCGTTTTTATTATTTCCTCTTTATCTATAGCATAATTTAAAGCCTGTCTTACGCGCCGATCCGTACACGGCCCTTTTTGAGAATTAAACATGAATATTATACATAAACTGTTTTCTAACTCTTTAACTTCCGCTCTGCCATCTTTAATTATTCGATCTCTTGACTTCAAACTAATACCTGGAATGACATCTACCCGGCCCTCTAACAGGGCTTCCACACGTTTTTCTTCATCAGTTGAGGCTATCCAATGTAATTCTCTGGATTTAGCAGCTTTTCCCCAATACTCCTCAAATGCTTTTAGAACAATCTTAGTATTTGTTATTTCTGATATAAAATAAGGTCCGCTACCGCAATACTTTTCAGGTAAATTATCAATCTCGCTTGCAGGACTTATTGGCATAACTGATAAAAGATCAAGTAAATCTGCCATGGGTTCTTTGGTCACTATCCTTACTTCTAAATCATCAACAGCTTTAATATCAGCACTCCCCAGATAACTTATATAAACGCCACCTGTCCCAAAAGCTCCTCCCAGGGACGGATTAAGCACACGGTTCAGAGTAGTAACAACATCTTCAGCACAAAGTACATCTCCGTTATGAAATTTTACACCCTTTCGCAAATTAAAAGTCCATGTCAGTTTATCTTCCTCAACAATCCAGCTCTCTGCCAGAGATGGCTGATATTTACCCTCTATATCCTGTTTGACCAGGGCATCATATATCGAAAATATAATACTTAGCTTGTCAGCATTATCAATTACAATATGAGGATCTCCAATTGATACGGATGGCAGCATAACTGTAATTTTTTCAACTTGTTCTTTTGTATCATTACTTTGATTACAATTAGTCGCGCAAAAAATTATGGCAAAAGAGAGAATTAAATAAACAAAAGAATATTTTTTCATAATAGATTAATGTTTGATTTATAAAATTACTTAAAGGTTTTCACACAACTCTATAAATTTATGGAAAGAATTTATAATTACAGGTAGAAATTCTGTCCAAAAAGAAGGGAAATTTTGAGAATAATCACTGTTCAACATTAAATCCCTGAAGTCGTTGAGATCGCTCTGCTTTAATTTAAGAATTGAATGGTTGGTATATTGGCAGATTAGTATATTGGTGTATTGGTTAAGTGGTTAAGTGGTTAAGTGGTTGAGTGGTTGAGTCTTATAAACTATTATTATTCTTTATCGTAATTCTTATATCCAATTTTTCTTGGCTCTCTCTCAATTTTCTTTTGGTGTAAAGCATCAATTTTATCTAGTAAAATTTTAAATACTTTATTTATTTTTTCATCCAAAGCACGAATCTCAGAATTTAGATTTTTATTTTCAACTAGCATTGCTCTATAATTTGCAAATGCTCTCATAATTTCAATATTAATAGAAATAGCTTTTTGTGAACGTAATACTGATGATAACATAGCAACGCCCTGTTCGGTAAAAACAAATGGATTTGCTACAGAATGTTTTAAACTTTTCAACCGGTCACAATTTGTGACCAGTTGCTTCTTTTCACCTAAAGTTAATTGAAACATGAAATCATTAGGAAAACGTTCTATATTCCTTTTAACCTGTTGGTTTAATATTTTAGTTTTAGTTTCGTAGAGCACCGCAAGGTCAATATCAATCATTACTTTGTAACCTCGAAATAAAAATATTAACGACTGATAGTCTGCTTTAATTATTTTGTCTGTCATTTAGGTATAAGATTCGAAATATAGATCCTTATGTTAAATATATGCAGTCTATTTTCAAATACGGAAAAAATTTATAATTATGATTCAGAATTACTTCAGAGTTCAACATTTAACATCAACTCCCTGCAATCGTTGAGATCGCTCTGCATAGTTCAACATTCAACATTCGCTATTCTGAATTTGGAATAAGGGCTATGCGATCTGGGGTATGCGGTTTGACTTTTTACTTTTGAATTTTGACTTTTGAATTTTGAGTTCTGAGGTATGTGGTTTGACTTTTGACTTTTGACTTTTGACTTTT
>JBHOTF010000076.1:0-8295 GCA_042584005.1 Bacteroidota bacterium | reverse complement strand
ATATTGGGCATGGATATTTTTTATTTCCACAACTTGAAGGAGAGATAGCTCCAAGAATGAAGTTCAGGGGGAAAGAAGTTCTCACATGGAGTTTAAACAATTATCTGGGTCTGGGAAATCTGCCTGAAATCAGGGAGGCTGATGCCCAAGCCGCAAAGGACTGGGGTTTAGCTTATCCCATGGGAGCACGTATGATGTCAGGACAAACCAGCAAACATATTGAGCTGGAACAAAAACTAGCTGATTTTGTTGGTAAAGAAAGTGGATACCTCCTGAATTATGGTTATCAGGGTATGGTTTCAATCATTGATGCTTTAGCAGGAAGAAATGATGTTATTGTTTATGATTCTGAGTCTCATGCATGTATAATGGATGGACTGAGACTTCATATGGGTAAAAGATATGTTTTTCCCCATAATAACATGGAAAAATTTGAAAAATGTCTTGAAAGGGCTACCAAATTATCAGAAAAACAAAATGGTGGCATTCTGGTTATTACCGAAGGAGTATTTGGTATGGCAGGCGACTTAGGAAATCTAAAGTCAATAGTTGAATTAAAGAAAAAATTTAATTTCCGCCTTCTCGTTGATGATGCACATGGTTTTGGCACAATGGGGAAAACAGGAGCTGGTGCTGGTGAACATTTTGGTGTCCAGGATGAAATTGATGTATATTTTGGCACATTTGCAAAATCTATGGCTGGTATAGGTGCTTTTGTTGCTTCTGGCAAGTATGTTATTGATTACCTAACGTACAATATGCGTTCACAGATTTACGCAAAATCTTTACCTATGCCGATGGTAGTAGGAGCACTAAAAAGACTTGAATTATTAAAAACCAGACCAGAACTTAAAGACAAACTTTGGAAAATTGCTAATGCACTTCAAAGTGGACTGAAAAAGAATGGCTTTGATATTGGTGTAACAGAATCGCCTGTAACTCCGATTTTTATTAAAGGTGGTGTTTTCGAAGGAACAAATATTCTGGTTGACCTGAGAGAAAATTATGGAATTTTTTGCTCAATGGTTGTTTACCCTGTTGTACCTAAGGGAGTTAATATGTTTCGTCTGATTCCAACAGCCATGCATTCTTTGGAAGATGTGGAGTACACAATAAAGGCTTTCTCTGAAATACAAGTTAAACTTAAAGCGGGTAAATATAAATCCGATACATTAACAACCGGATAATAGTTGCTTCTTTTTGAAATTTTGACAAGTTATTCTATAATTGATTTGTCTTTTTTCAATATAATGAAAAATGCCAATACTATTTACAACTATATAGTTTATAGAAAATCTGGGTGTAGAAGGAAGAAATAAAAAAATGAATCAGTATAGTATAAATCATCTTAGAGAACTTGAAGCAGAATCAATTTATGTAATGAGAGAAATATCTGCTCAATTCGATAAACCAACATTACTTTTTTCAGGAGGGAAAGATTCTATAGTATTGTTTCATCTTGCCAGAAAGGCATTTTCTCCCGGCAAAGTACCTTTTCCTCTTCTTCATATCGATACCGGACATAATTTTCAGGAAACTCTTGATTTCAGAGATGATTTGATGAAAGAAACCGGAACCACTCTTATTGCTAAACTTGTTCAGGATACAATTAATCTGGGAAAAGTTGTGGAAGAAACTGGAATTAATGCCTCAAGAAATGTTTTACAAACAACTACTTTACTTGATGCTATTGAAGAATACAAATTCGATGCAGCCATAGGTGGTGGCCGAAGGGATGAAGAAAAAGCCAGAGCTAAAGAAAGATTTTTCTCCCATAGAGATGAATTCGGGCAATGGGATCCAAAAAACCAGAGGCCTGAGTTATGGAATATTTTTAACGGCAAAAAAAAGATGGGAGAACATTTCAGAGTATTTCCAATATCAAACTGGACTGAAATGGATGTGTGGCAATATATACTTATGGAAAACATTAAAATTCCGAATTTGTATTTTACACATAAAAGAAAAGTATTTAACCGGTCTGGTGTATGGCTTGCAGCTGCATCATTTATGGAGCTTAAAGAAAATGAGGAAGTTATGGAGCTTGATGTTCGCTGCAGAACAATTGGCGATATTACCTGCACAGGACTTACTTTATCGAAAGCTAATAGCCTTGAAGAAATAGTTCAGGAAATTGCTGCTACAAGGGTTACTGAGAGAGGCGGAAGATATGACGACAAACGATCTGAATCGGCAATGGAAGACAGAAAAAAAGAAGGTTATTTTTAAAATAAATATTTCTTAAGAATATATTTATCAGAATGGAAGAAGGAAATAATAGAGCTTATCTTGATATGAAACTGCTCAGGTTTACTACCGCAGGCAGTGTTGATGATGGTAAAAGCACATTGATTGGAAGATTGTTATACGATAGTAAAGCTATTTTTCAGGATCAACTTGATTCTATTGAGCTATCGAGCAAACTAAGGGGAGAAGAACATATGAACCTGGCACTTCTAACCGATGGATTAAGAGCTGAGAGAGAACAGGGAATAACTATTGATGTTGCATACAGATATTTCGCTACTCCAAAAAGAAAATTTATTATTGCTGATACACCCGGACATATTCAGTACACCAGAAATATGGTAACCGGAGCTTCAACAGCTAACCTTGCAATTATTCTTATTGATGTACGAAACGGAGTTATTGAACAAACTCTTCGACATTCTTATATTGCCTCTTTATTACAGATACCACATCTGATAGTTTGTATAAATAAAATGGATCTTGCCAATTACGATGAAAAGATGTATGCCGGCGTGAAAAAACAATTTATGTCTTTTTCAGCAAAACTCGGATCAAAAGACATACGTTTTGTGCCAATTTCTGCCCTTAAAGGTGACAATATTGTTAACCGGTCTGAATATATGAACTGGTATCAGGGCCCGACATTAATGCATCTTCTGGAAAATATTTATATTGGTGGCGATGAGAACCTTATTGATCCACGCTTCCCTGTTCAATATGTTATCAGACCACAAACAGCCGAACACCACGACTATCGTTCATATGCAGGCAGAGTAGCCGGAGGAATATTCAAAAAAGGTGATGAAATTGTTGTTTTACCTACTGGAATGGAAGCCAAAATTAAGACTATAGACTTTTTCGACAAAGAGCTTGAGTTGGCATTCGCTCCACAATCTGTTGCTTTCTGTCTGACAAACGATATAGAAATTAGCAGAGGTTATATGTTGGTGAAAAAAAATAATATGCCTCATACCGGACAGGATATCGAGATGATGGTCTGCTGGTTCAATGAAAAACAACTTGTGCTGGGTGGTAAATATGCAATAAAACATACTACCAATGATGCAAGATGTCTTATTAAAGAAATTATATTTAAGTTAGATGTAAACACACTTGAAAGAAATTTTGATGACAATACCGTTAAAATGAATGATATAGCAAGATTGAAGATTAGAACTACTATACCTCTTCATTACGATTCTTACAGAAAAAACCGGATAACCGGTAGTGTTATTTTAATTGATGAGGGCACAAACGAAACTGTAGGAGCAGGTATGATTGTTTAACCAAACATATGACATTTGATGTAATAATAGTATTTATTGTTCTGTTTTTCCTGCTTGTCTCTCTATACACAGAGAAAATAGGGCCCGGGTTTACATTTCTCATTGGCGTTGGTTTACTTGGTATTTTTAAGGTAATATCACCCGCCGAAATGCTTGCCGGTTTTGCCAATGAACAGGTAGCAATAATAATTATGCTTCTTTTGCTTGGCAATATATTCAGGCAGACCTCCATTCTGGATATACTTTTTGACAGAATCTTCTCACGGTCAAAAAGCTATAATAATTTTATGACCAGAATGATGATTCTTATTTCAGTATTATCAGCATTCCTTAACAATACTCCTCTGGTAGCATTAATGATGCCTTATGTTCATTCGTGGAGTAAAAGAAATAATGTTTCACCATCCAAACTTTTTATTCCGCTATCTTATGCAGCTATTCTGGGTGGATGTGCAACTCTTATTGGTACATCTACTAACCTTATTGTTAGTGGAATGGTTGCTGAACAAGATATAATTCCCGGATTACCACCACTTAATATCTTTGATTTTACTCTTGTTGGAGCCCCTATGATAATAATTGGAATTTTATACATCAGGTTTATTGGAGCGAAAAAGCTTCCAGACATTCCTGAAGCTCTGGAAGATCACGATTTAAATAAAAGAAAATACCTTATCGAGGTAAAAATTACCAGTGAAAGCAAATTCTCTAATAAAGCAATAAAAGATACTGAAATATTAAGTAATGAAGGACTTTATATTCATGAAATAATTAAAAAAACCCATTCTATTACTCACCCTTCAGGGAATGTTATTTTAAGAGATAATGATATTATTGTTATCTCAGGAAACACAAAAATTATTGCTGATATTGTTAAATCAGATTCTTCTTTATCAATACCTTCCGTTGGAATATATTCCAGAAAAAGAAAACTTGCTGTTGTTGAGATAGTAATTTCACACAATTCTTCACTTATTGGTAAATCTATTGACCAGAGTAATCTGAGACGGGAATATGGAGGCATACCAATAGCACTTCACAGAAAAGGAGTAAGTATTAATGAAGAATTAAAAACTATAGAATTGATGGCAGGTGATGCGTTGTTACTTCTTACAGAACCAATTTTTGAAAAAAAATCTGCAATAACTCTCGATTTTTTTCCAATATCAACAGTTAAGGAAATACATCGTCTGGGTTTTTTAAGATCTTCCTTTCTAATAGGAGGAACACTTGCCATAATAATATTATCGGCATTCGGAGTAATTTCTCTTTTCATGGGCTTGATTACCTTATTAAGTATATCTATTTTTCTTAAAATATCTTCTCCAAAGGAGCTGCCAAAGTTCATTGATTATAACCTGATTTTTATTATTGTCCTCGCTCTGGCTTTCGGAAAGGCAATGATTAATTCCGGAGCTGCAGATATAATAGCAAACCTGATTATAAGCGCTTTCGCTCCACTTGGAAAATTTGGAATTCTGGCTGGAATGTATTTTATCACATCAATACTTGCAGCTTATGTAACAAATGCAGGGGCAGCAGCAATTGTTTTTCCAATCTCATTAACTATGGCAGTTAACCTTAACCTTAATCCTATTCCTTTTGTTCTTATTGTTGCCTTTGGTGCTGCTGCTAATTTTATGACACCAATAGGCTACCAGACAAATCTTATGGTTTTCGGGCCGGGAAGGTATAAATTCAATGATTATTTAAAGATAGGAATTCCATTGACTGTTATATACATGATAGTTACTGTCAGTTTACTTGGACTGGTATATTTTTAATAATAAATATATTGGTGTATTAGTATATTAGTATATTGGTATATTGGTGTATTGGTATATTTGTATATTGGTATATTGGTATATTGGTTAAGAGGTCGAGTAGTTAAGTGGTTTAACAAATACATTACTACACTACTACACTACTACACTACCACACTACCACACCACCTCATAACTCATACCTCCTTACTCCTTACTCCTTACTCCTTACTCCCTACTTCTTACTCTTCTTTTCCTCTTTTTTCTTTTTATCAAGATAGGAAACTCCATCGCTTATCCATTTAGCAGGCTCCTCCCCAAGTAAATGATGCCTGAAAAATTGGTTCACTTTCTTTGTGTAATCAAGCATATTTTCTTCTTTCCTTAGTCCGTGATTCTCATCAGCATATACCAGCATAATCATATTTTTCTTCATCCTGCGCATTGTAGTATACATTTCAATACCCTGATGCCAGTCGACAGCTCCATCCTTATCACCAAATGTAACGAGTAAAGGAGTATTTATTTTTGCAGCGTTAAACATTGGTGAATTCTCTATATATTTATCCATTTCCTCAAAATATGGCTTAGTAAATCTACCCTGGCTGGTTTCAAAAATACTTGCATTCGGGCCTCCTGAATTCCAGTAAACTTCAGTATACATACTTATCATATCGGTAAGCGGTGCTCCTGCAACAGCAGCAGAGAATATATCGGTCATTGTAATAATAAAAGCAGTTTGATAGGCTCCCCAGCTATGTCCCATTAATCCTATTTTATCCTCATCAATTTTTCCTGATTTAATAACTTCTTTAACAGCAGGAACTACACAGTCGACAGCAGAAACTCCCGGATCATCAAGTTTATAGATAATATCCGGCTGGAAAATAAAGAAACCCTCCTGAACATAATTAGTTACATTATATGAGCTTTTCACAGAAGGTGTTATATACCTGTGAATATTTCTCGATAATATCTCATATATATATACCACCATTGGGTATTTTTTTCCCTCTTCATAATTTGCAGGATAATGCAGGGATCCCTGAAGTTTAACACCATCGGCATTTACATAATTAATAAGTTCTGTTTTCCCCCATGCAAAATCTTTTTGCTGAGGATTTGTGTCAGAATATTTTTTAGCATTATTAAAATCCGCACCAACATAAAATACATTTGGTGACTCAACATATGTTTGTGAAGTATAAATATATTTATCTGCTTTTTCTGCTTTTTGCAGGCTTCCTATTGCTTTATCATCAAATATTAACTGAACAGGGTCAGATCCATACTTCATTCTGTAATAACCCGATTTTTTAGTTTTATCGCCACTTGCTCTCAGGTATATTGGTTTTTTTGGATCAATATATTCCTCTTTATAATCAAGCCTCTGAACACGAAAAATTATTTCATCATCTCTTCCTTTTGTTAATTTCTGAGAACCACTGCCATCCGGTTTGAAGCTCCACACATCATATTCATCATAAAGAAGCACAGCTTTATCATCCTTAAGCCATCCTCCTGTGCCAAATGGAGGCCTTACTTCAGCAGGATGATCATCACGAATATTCCAGAAATCAATACCTGTGTCTTTTGTTAGTGCAATATGTTTTTTATTCCTTATGTCGAATGTCCACCAGTTTTTATCCTTAAAGTACATAAAATATTCACCATCAGGTGATGGAACGAAATAGCCGGTAAACTTTTCAAAAATTTTCTCACGTTCTCCGGTTGCCAGATCAACAAGATAATAATCTGCATAGCTTAATTTAAATGCCGGTTCATAAGGAGTACGGTCTATTGCAACAGCATATCTCTGATCACCGGAAATACGTGCATCCTTCATGCCTTTTTTCCCTATCTGAATAAATTTCTTTGTATCAATATTCCATCCGCACATGTAAGAAAAGTTTTTATCGCTGTTATATCTTTTCTGCTGAAGAGGCTGAATTCTATCATCATTCCAGTGCCAAACATCCACACCTGGCAGTTTGTCATTTTTCTTAGATGCAGGTTTCTTATTTTCATTCTTCTTTTCATCCTTTTTATCATCAGTTTTTTCACTATCTGCATCTGCTTTTTTATCAGCATCCTCATCTTCCTTTTCTTTCTCAGCCTCATTCTTCTTTTTTTCCTTCTTTTCTTTTTTGGTCCAATCTTTTACCCCAAAAAATACCGAACTTAAATCCTCAGCCCAGCTAAGTCTGTATGAATTGTTAATATATTTTCCTTCAGAAAAGCTTTTATCTTCAGCAGGATTATATACATTCTTTTCAAGAGTTTTATAAATATTTCTATAGGTATATATTATATTATTATCTTCCTCATAATCATCACACTTAAAGCTTTTCATAAAAGCAAGTGCATTTCCTTCCTTCTCCCAGATAAGCTGAGAAAAATCTACAGTATCGCTTTCAAGAATATTAACCTGGTATTTTGCAAGATCAAAAAGGACAACTGCATTGCCGGTATTACCCTCGGTTTCTGAAATATAAGCAAGATAATCACCTTTTTTATTAAAAGAGTATGAAGTTAGATTACCTAATGGATAATCTGTTCCCGTATTTAATTTTCTTAATACTATATTATTACCTTTTGCCTTACTTCCTGTTGGTTTATTTTTTCTTAGAGTAATAAATTCTGAATTCTCAGAAAATGCAAAGCTTGAAGCATCTTTAATAATTTCTTCTTTTCCAGTAATCAGGTTAAACAAGCCCATTTTATAAACAATTGGCTGCTTTTTCTCTCTCATATCATCCATTTTCTTTTTTGAAAAACCTATACGATAGGCCAACCATTTTGAATCTTTTGTAAATACCGATCCTGTAGAAAAGGCGGATTTATAAACGGAATCGGTAATAGTACTTTTTATGTATAAAGTATCGTTTCCTTCAATTTTACTTTTCTGGTAAACAATCCAATTTCCGTCAGGGGATACTTGAGTCAGCCCTAACCGCTCCCATTTTTCATAATCATCCTGGTTAAGAGCAGGAAGC
>JBHOTF010000075.1:0-8728 GCA_042584005.1 Bacteroidota bacterium | reverse complement strand
ACCTCTAAAAGCTATGAAAGATTCCTTACAAAATTATTATGTAAAGAAGAATGCTGGTGAATATCCTCCACCTGCTTATTATCGTGAGCCAAGAGCATCAGGGCCACCCACTGCTGCCTGGGAAGCATTGATGGCTTCAGGTGCCTATGAAATTCTTGATCCTGAATTATTTTATGAAATGACAATATATTATAATCGTGTTTTTTCTATCAACACAAAATTTAAACGTTATATGATTTTGTGTGAAGAAAGAATATTGCCTCATATTAATGAAGCCCCCCTGGTATTTTATAATGACGGGAAAATAAAAGGTGAATATCACATTCTTATCCTTTTACTTGATGAAATAGTTTCAGAAATAGAACAATTAAGTATTGATGCAAAAGAATTATTAAATAAATTAGATAAATAACTTCAATGTTTAATCAAACCGGTGTTGTGCAATTCCAAATTTAAAAAAAAATCTAAAATGAATTTAAAAAAACAACTCCTCTATTTTAGCATGATTTTTTGGTTTATGATTGTTTACTTCTCAGAATTACAAGGACAAACATCTGCAGAAAACAGAATGAATTCATGGCAGGTCCACCAGAAAATGGAGAAAGAATCAATCTTCAAAGAGCTGAAATGGCAGGCAACCGGTCCCATGAAACAGGGTGGGCGAATTGAAAGCATTGTTTGTCCAAAGGGCCATACATCTACTATTTATGTTGGCGTAGGTTCAGGGAATCTATGGAAAACTATTAATAACGGAACTACCTGGAAGCCTGTATTCGACAATGAATCGACATTTACAATTGGTTCTGTTGCTGTTGCACCATCTGATCCTGATATAGTTTGGGTTGGAACCGGTGAAATTCTCATGGCGAGAAGTTCTTATGCAGGGACAGGTGTTTTTAAATCAACTAATGCCGGAGAAAGCTGGGAAAATATGGGACTTACTGACAGCCACCATATCGGTCGGGTTGTTATCGACCCGGTTAATCCGGATATTGTATATGTAGCAGCAATGGGGCATTTGTACTCTTTTAATGAAGAAAGAGGATTATTTAAAACTATTGATGGAGGAAAAAGCTGGAAAAATATTCTTTATGTATCAGAAAAAACAGGTGTTGTGGATGTTATTATGGATCCATCAGATAATAATACTTTGTATGCAATTGCCTGGGAAAGAGACAGAAAGGTGTGGGGGCACGTCCAAACAGGGATGGAAAGTGCTGTATATAAATCGACTGATGCCGGAAAAAGCTGGGAAAAGCTAAGCGGCCTTCCACAAGGAAAGGATATAGGAAGATTTGGGATAGATGTTTCAAAATCCAACCCAAATGTAGTATATGCGGTTGTTGATAACAGGACTCCGGTTTCGGGAGTAGGGCGGGGAAGAAACAGAAGTATTGGAGGAGAAATATATCGCTCGGATAATAAGGGAGAGTCATGGAAAAAGGTTAATGAGGGAAGATTAAATACCGCAATTGGATATGATTTCTGTCTTGTCAGGGTCTCTCCGGATGATGAAAACCAAGTATGGGTGCTAGGAAATAATCTTCTCAGATCAGATGATGCTGGAAAAACATATAAGCATATAGAAGGAACTCTTGTACATCTACAGCCTCATGAATCGACTGTATTACACCTCGATATGCATGAGATGTGGATTGATCCACTTAATTCCGACAGGGTATTGTTAGGTAATGATGGAGGATTTCATATGTCGTATGACAGGGGCGATAGCTGGCTGCATTTTAATAATATACCTATTGGTGAGTTTTATGCTGTTTCAGTTGATATGGATACTCCATTTAACATTTACGGGGGAACACAGGATGATGCTGCATTATACGGGCCTTCAGACTTTGTAATGGCCGATGATGTAACAGATCCATGGACCCAGATATATGTTGACAGATGGGGTGGAGGTGACTCGTATTTTACGTGGAGAGACCTGGAGGATAAGAATATTATTTATTACGAACATCAGTTTGGTTACCTCATCAGAAAAAATATGAAAACCAAAATTGGAAAAAACATACAACCTAAAGCCTCCGGGAATGAAGTAGCCTTAAAATATAACTGGATGACTCCGTTTTTTATCTCATTTTATGATCCTTCTACCTTATATTATGGAGCAAATAAAATGTTCAAATCGGATGATAAAGGAGATAATTGGGTTTGTATAAGTCCTGATTTGTCAACACAACCCGGGCCTGAAAAGCAGGGCAATGTTCCCTATGGTACAATAACTACCATATCCGAGTCAGTATTAAAACAGGGATTATTATATGTGGGGACGGATGACGGAAATATTCAGATTACAAAAGACGACGGTAAAAGCTGGAATCTCATTGATACCGGCTTACCCGAAAAATGGTGTAGCAGAGTAATAGCTTCACAGCATAATATCGCAACCGTTTATGCTTCATTTACAGGCTACAGGGAAGATGATTTCGAAAAATACATTTATAAATCAGAAGATTATGGGAATACATGGAAGTCAATTGCCTCCAATTTACCTTCCGAGCCTATAAATGTTATCAGAGAAGATCCTAAAAATCCTGATTTGCTTTATGTTGGAACCGACCTGGGGGTATATGTGTCAATTGATAAGGGGAAATCGTGGATATCAATTTGTAACAATTTGCCAACAACCCCTGTTTATGATCTGGTTATTCATCCCAGGGATAATAAGATTGTAATAGGAACACATGGCAGAAGCACATTTGTAATGGACATTAGCAGTATACAAACATATAAGTAAATAATTCAAGCAATAAAATGAGCATAAATTATTTGTGTCATTCAGAAACCTGAAAAATAATAAACAAATGAAAAATATTAAAAAACTTGGTTTCTGGCTTTCAATATTAATATTATCAGTAATTAACGATTATCCGTTAATTGGCCAGGACTTAGGTTTTCCTGATGCATTGTACACAAAAGCTGAACGGACAAATTATCTGGAAACATCTATGCATTCAGATGTTATGAATTTTGTTAATACACTTGTTGGAAATACTGAATTGGCAAGGCTGGAAATTATTGGAGCCAGCCTTGGAGGAAGAGATATACCTCTTGTTATTATGGCAAATCCTATGATATTAACTCCTGAAGAAGCTGTTGAATCAGGAAAGCTTGTTGTTTATGTTCAGGCAAATATTCATGCTGGTGAGGTTGAAGGAAAAGAAACAACTATGGAAATTATGCGGGAGATTGCATTCGGCCCCAAAAATCGTTTGCTTGAAAATCAAATACTTATATTTTGCCCTATTTATAATGCTGACGGAAATGATGCCTTAAGTCCGAATAACAGGAGCTCTCAGGAAGGAAGTCCGATTGAAGCCGGTGAAAGATTTTCAGGAGAAGGTTATGACCTGAACCGTGACGGCCTGAAGATAGATGCTATTGAAACAAAGGCAATGATGCAAAATGTTATGAATAAATGGGATCCATTAGTTTTTGTTGATATGCATACAACGAATGGTGTATGGCATGGTTATTCTATAACCTATGCTGCCGGTATGCATACAGCCGGACATTCCGGGACATTTAATTATTTAATGGATGAATTATTTCCTGCAGTTAATTCGAGAGTAAAAGAAAGATCAGGTTTTGACACCTTTTTATATGGTAGTTTTTATAATTATCCTCCACAGGTTTTTGAAGCTGCCCCATATATGCCCAGGTTTTTATGGAATAGTATGGCTCTAAAAAATAAACTCGGTATACTTATTGAGACTTTTGCACACGACAGGTTCGAGAAACGAATATTATCGAATAATGCATTTCTGACCTCATTATTTGAATATACAAGTGAACATTATGATGATATACAGACTCTTATAGCTAATATTAATAATGAAGTTATTGAAGAAATAAATACTTCAGGAGGGCAACTTCAAAAGGGGGTGACATTCGACTTAGCTGATTGGGGAGATTCTGAAGATCTGTTGGTTTATGAAGTTATTGGGAACAAAAGGACTGGCAAGCGTATATGGTCGCCAGATGTAAGAATGTTGCAAACTCATATACCAGCTAAACTTGCAACAGTTCCCAAAGCATATATATTCCCTGAAGAGTTAAGTAATGTTGCCGCTAAACTTATTGAACATGGTATTGAAGTAAGTGTTTTGTCGGGAAATACAAGTTTTCAGGGAGAAGAATATACGGTAACATCTTTTACACAGGATAATTATTCATATCAGAATCATTACCGGACCCATATAAACGGAAGCTTTCGGGCTGAAACCAAAGAGATGCCTGCCGGATCTTATTATGTAGATATGGCCCAGCCATATGCCTATTGCATTTTCTACATGCTTGAACCCGAGGCTGATGACGGACTTGTTCTTTGGAACTTTTTTGATGATTACCTGATTAATGGCGGTGTAATGGCGGGGGATGTTGAATTTCCTGTATTTAAGGCATTTTCGGTTGGTAATGCAGGAATAGTTAAAATAGAAAATGAAACAGATTTTCGTGTATTTCCTAACCCAAACAGTGGTAATTTTTATATTGATTTTTTGATGCCGGTTAGCAGTAAAATAGATATGGAAATACTTAACCTTGAGGGTAAGGTTATGTTGAGTAAAGAATTTGCACCTGGCTCAAAAAAATATTCAATAGATGCAAAATCTTGTTCTAAAGGAATATATTTGCTTAGAATAAAAACAAACAATAGTTCAAGTATTAAAAGAATAGTATTAAATTAAGCGATTATAAAATAATTAATTAACCTGAATCTTATGTTAATAACCCGGCTTCATCACCAGCATAAAGATCTGGAGAGGAATTGCCGGGACGACAACACTTAAGAAAGTTGTCTTTATCTTACTCATATCGCAGGCAATCTGCCGGATTTGTTTTGGCTGCTTTTAAAACTACAAAGGTTACTGTGAGTAAAGTAATAGATAATACAATGAGAACTGCTAATACAAATACGCCAATATGTATTGGAGTATGATAAGCAAAATTCTGAAGCCAATTATTTGTTGCATAATATGCAATTGGGCATGCAAGGATTGTTGCTATTCCCACCCATTTGACAATCCCTTTATTAAGTAGCATCAATACATTAATAGCTGAAGCCCCGTTTGCTTTACGAATGCCAATTTCTTTTTTTCGCCTCTCACTGGTAAATGAAACTATTCCGAATAAACCTAAACAAGCTATAAATATAGAAAACAAAGCCGAAAATTTTATCACCAATCCGAATTTCACCTCCGTTGCATAAAGTTTATCGTATTTATCCTCAAGAAAATTATATTGAAATGGCACATCAGGGATTATTTCTTCCCATACTTTTTCAACATGATCAATAGCTTCTTTTTTTCTATCTCCATTTAGCTTAATATTAACCTTGTTCAACATTATCGGGATGTTTATTAATGCACTGGGGGTTATTTTTTGATGAAATGATTCGTTATGAACGTCCTTATAAATACCTATTATTTGCATTTGATAGCCAAACATCGACATAGGATATCCAATAATACTGTCAACTCCAAACTCTTTAGCTGCTGTTTCATTGATAAGCACTGCTCCTTTGTCACTTGCCATATTCCATTTATAATTTCTGCCTTCCACTATTTCAAGTCCCATAGTTTCAACAAAATCAGGGTCAGCAACCATTGCCTGGAAAGATTTTTTTACTCCATTAAACTCCTCATCAACGGTGATATGATATCGTTCACCAAATTCCATCCCTGCCCGTGCTACATTATAAATGTCAGAATTTTGAACAAGTTTATCCTTAAATAATTCATATTTTTTATTAATATCATTATTCGAACCAAAATAGATAATATTTGTACAGTCAAAACCCAGATCTTTTGTTTTCATATAACTTATCTGTTTCGAAATAATAATTACCCCAATAATTAAAATCAGGGATATTGTAATTTGAATTATAGTTAAAAATTGTTTGAATATATTCCCTTTTTTACCCGATGTCATTTCATTTTTTAAAGTTTTAATCGGATTAAAACCTGATAAAATAATTGCAGGATAAAACCCGGAAAGAATACCAATAATTATTGCTCCGGCAATAAAAATCAACAAAATTTGAGGCTTATCAATATATCCGATAGATAATTCTTTTCCAACCAATGTATTGAAAAACGGTTTGATTATTTCTGTTATAATTATGGAAACAAAAACAGCAATTAACACCAATACTATTGCTTCACTAATAAATTGTAGTATAAGGTTTTTACGTGAAGATCCTACAACTTTCCTTATTCCAATTTCTTTACTTCTCATTGATGATTTAGCCAATGAAAGGTTTATAAAATTGATTAATGCAACAATTATAATGATAACTCCGATAAGAATAATCAGGTAAATGAATTGAAGCTTATTATTCCCATAAAAAGGTACTTTAGCCAGTGGAACCATCTCCATGGTAATTTCATTTAGTTTATCACTTGTCGGATCAATTTCATTAATTTTACATTGATAATTAACAAATTCATCACGGGCCTTTTTTACAAAATCATTCACTTCAATTTTGTCATGTAATGTGATAAATGTATGATACCCCCAATTATAGTAATCCAGATCAACTTCGATCCCTCCGGGTTTTATATCATTGAGGGTGTTAAAAGATGCAATTGCTGAATATTTAATAGATGAATTATTGGGTACATCAGCAATAACTGCCTTTATGGTGAAATTGCATCTTATTCTTCCGTCATTGCTTACAAACCCGGCTGTTTTGTTTACCACATCAGTGCTCCCAAAAAGTTTTATGGCCGATGATTCTGTTAAAACGAGTGAATAGGGATCTATCAGTGCCTTTGTTAAATCACCAACAATTGGCTCAACACTGAACATATTAAAAAAGTCAGGATCAGTATATATAATATCTTTAAATTCAACAAGCTTGTCGGAATTTAATTGATTTAAATAGGCTTTTATTCCACCTCCGTAATGTCGATCTATACGAACCAAATGCTTTATCTCAGGGAATTTTTCTTTCATAGTATACCCTAATTGAGCGTATGTATCCAGTCCATCATAAACACTCACCTGATATATTTCATCATAGTTTTTATGGTATTTATCGTAAGTTAACTCACTTACTACAAAAATCATTATTAGCGTAAATATGGAAATCCCAAAAGCAAGCCCTACTATATTAATAAATGAATGCAGTTTAAATCTCATTATATTTCTAATGGCGGTTTTGATGTAATTTTTAATCATAATTTAAAAGTTTTGACCAATAATAACAATATGTATGCCATAAACAATTATGTTCTTACATAACAGCCTGTTATGTTTATTGTCCTCATAATAGAAAATAACTCTACTGACTAAAACCTAGACAATCACTGCCTAAATGTTAGTCAGTTATTAATACTTATTATATATTTACACATCAATTTGAAAAAATAGTGAATTGTGTAAAATAATCCAGTAATTATGTCTGAAAAAATAAGAAAACTTTTAATCGTTGATGATAATAAGAACGTACTTACTGCATTAACCCGTTTATTAGAGATGGAATCTTACGATGTGCAAACTGTTAGCAATCCGAATTTAATTCAAAGTCTTATCAGATCAGAGTATTACGATACAATATTGTTAGATATGAACTTTTCAGCAGGCGTTCATTCTGGTAATGAAGGATTATTCTGGATGAATGAAATTCTTAAAATTGACCCGAATGCGATAATAATTCCGATCACTGCTTATGGAGATATTGATTTGGCTGTAAGGGCAGTAAAAGAAGGTGCTGCTGATTTTGTATTAAAACCATGGGATAATGATAAATTGCTGGCAACCTTAAACTCAGCATATAATCTGCGACAATCAAAACTTGAAGTTGAATCCTTAAAAGATAAACAAAAGTCACTGGTTGAAAAGATTGATAAGAAGTATATTAGTATAATCGGATCATCATCAGTAATGAAAAAAATTCATGAAACTGTAAAGAAAGTTGCGGGGACTGATGTAAATGTCCTTATACTTGGTGAGAATGGCACAGGAAAAGAATTGGTTGCACGTGAGATACACCGGAAATCAATCAGAAATCAAGAAATAATGATAAGTGTAGATATGGGTTCCTTAAGCGAATCATTGTTTGAAAGTGAAATGTTCGGATATGAGAAAGGAGCATTCACTGATGCAAAAGAAACACGTAAAGGCCGATTTGAAATAGCGTCAGGTGGAACACTGTTTCTGGATGAAATTGGAAACCTGTCACTTTCTATGCAGGCCAAATTATTGACTGCACTCCAAAATCGCTCATTTACACGAATGGGATCAAACACTCCAAAAGAATTTGACACCAGGTTAATTTGTGCAACTAACAAGAATCTGAAGGAAATGATTTCAGAAGGTTTATTTCGTGAAGATTTGTATTTCAGAATAAATACCATTGAAATAACTATTCCTCCATTGCGCGACCGCGGTGATGATATTTTTGAGTTAACAGATTTTATTCTCAGCAATTTAAAAGCAAAGTATGGAAAAAACACATTGAAACTGAATAAAAACACTTTTAAAGCTTTAAAAAAATATAATTGGCCCGGAAATGTGAGGGAGTTAAAACACACCATTGAGAAAGCAGTTATTTTGTGTGATTCGGATACTTTGAAACCTGATGATTTATATTTGCTTAAGCAAGAAGCATTGATATCTTCAAGAGATGTACCAATCACATTCGATGAAATTGAGAAACAAGGTATTTTATTAGCACTTGAAAGGAATAAGGGAAACATTTATAAGA
>JBHOTF010000074.1:0-8770 GCA_042584005.1 Bacteroidota bacterium | reverse complement strand
TAAAAAGCTGGCTTGAAGGCAATTATCAAGATCAAAAACAAAAATATATTGAAGAAAACATTGGGTTTAGAAATTTCTTTGTCAGAGTAAATAATCAAATAGCTTTTTCCTTTTTTAATAATGCCAGAGCAAATGGGATTGTTATTGGAAAGAATAATTACTTATATGAAAAACATTATATTACTTCACATTTAGGAAGAAATTTTATTGGCAGGGATAGTATTACTGATAAAGTTCAGAAACTTAAAATGGTTCAGCTTGCACTTAAAAATAGAAATATTGATTTGCTTGTTGTTTTGGCAGCAGGAAAAGGAACTTTTTATTCAGAGTTTATTCCTAAAAAGTTTTCACCGAAAAATAAAACAATAAGTAATTATGATGTTTATCTGGAAGAGTTGAAAAAGAATATGGTGAATCATATAGATTTTAACCAATGGTTCTTAGAAATGAAGGATACTGCTTCATACCCACTTTTTCCAAAATGTGGTATTCATTGGAGCGTTTATGGGAATGTATTAGCTGCAGATTCAATTATAAAATATATTCAATCTCTTCGCAAAATTAATATGCCTGAAATCCGAATTGAAAAAATTGAACTTCCCGATAGTGTCCGACATCCTGATGACGATATTGAAAGAGGAATGAACTTGCTATTTAATATTCCTGATTTAAAAATGGCTTACCCATCTTTTAAAATCATTAAAGACAATAATACAGTTGAGCCCAAAGTACTAACCATTGCTGACAGTTATTATTGGAATATGTTTAATTGGGGATTATCCAGTAATGTTTTTAATCATGGCCAATTCTGGTTTTATAATAAACAAATCTACCCGGATAGTTATGAAAAGCCCATTACTGTTGATGAATTGGACTTCAGAAAAGAGATTGAAAAGAATGATGTTATATTATTAATGTCAACAGATGCCCTTTTGGATAGATTTGCTTATGGTTTTATTGAATCTGCTTTTGAAGCATACTATGGTGATGCTAATAATACAAAAGATCCCCGGTGATAGCCGGGGATCTGGTATAAGATTCAGAATTATGAAAAAGCTAATGTATTCAGTAAACTGAAACTTATATTGTTTGCAAGATAGTTAAGAAATAATAAAAAATAAAGGAAAAAAGTTTTTAGGAGCTAATTTATTGTTCGCGTCCTTTTACCTTAAAAAGATTTGTTTTTTTCTTTAAAAAACGAAGAATCAGATATATAATCAGCCCGGATGAGAGAAAAATATACCAGAATATTCCCGGAGTATGAATGTTTTCAAACCACAACCATTTTATTGCTCTAAGCAGGCTGAAGGTGATCACTATGGCAAAAAAGCCATTACATTCCCGGCCAAGGCTATGTTTCCAGGAAAAGTTCATTTCATTTGGCTTATAGTTTTTAAAAGATGGAATAAAACCCGGAGTAACTGCTGCCCAGTCGCTATGTTCCTTTTTATGTTGCTTTGTTAAATATATTTCTTCAGTAAAAATTATTCGTTCGTAATATAACCAGAATAATAAAACAAAAATCACGGCTAACCACCATGAGGCAACAAACAAACAAATACCAAACCAGATTATAAAATTTGCTAGATATAAGGGGTGTCTTAATAGAGAATATATTCCTGAAGTGTTTAAGGAATCGGCTGATAATCCTGCTCTGGTACAATTACCTGAGGTACCAAGTGGTATCTGCCCAATTGTATAAAATCGAATAAAAAAACCAATAAAACTCAGAATAATGCAGGATATTTCCCATCCTGTTCCGGTAAGTATGGTGCTTTGACGGTTTTCAACCAAAATGGTGATTATTCCTCCGGCCAATAAAATAAGAGGTAAAAAACTTCTCCATCTGAATAACCAGTTTCCCTGCTTCTCTAATTTGTGAATTAATTCCATCCGACATGTAAAATTGATGCAAATATAGAAAAATCCAACAAATTTATTCTAAGAAAGATAGCTATTGTGAAAGGCTGTTGTGTGCAGGAAATTATATACTGTTAGCATTTAATATTTATCTTTGTGATATAATGAAGCAAAAATTATCAATAATATTATTAATAACATTAAGTATATGTTTGTATCATCAGGGATATGCTCAGGTTAATAAGTTATTGAAGGATAGAAATGTAGATATCAGGGAAGTTAGTGTTAGCGGGGCAAGAACACCACTGATTTATTCCAAGGTCTCGAGAGCAATTAGTGTAATTACCAAAGAAGAGATTAAATCTGCTCCGGCACAAAGTGTTCAGGAACTTCTCGATTATATTGTGGGAGTGGATATACGTCAGCGAGGAAATTTTGGTACTCAGGCAGACCTTAGTATAAGAGGAGGATCTTTTGATCAGGTATTGGTACTGTTGAATGGAGTTTGTATTTCTGATCCTCAAACGGGGCATTTTAATCTTGATGTACCTGTTGATATTGAAAGTATTGAAAGAATAGAAATATTAAGGGGCCCGGGGTCGAGGGTTTTTGGAACAAATGCTTTTAGCGGGTCAATTAATATTATTACCACCAATGGTGAACAAAACAAATTAGCGTCCTCAGTAATGTATGGACAGAATGGATTGTATAAAGCTAATATATCCGCAAGCAGGAAGTTTGGTGATTATAATAATCAATTCTCTATTAGCAGAGGTGGAAGTGATGGTTACATCGATAATACAGATTTTAAGAATCTGAATTTATTTTATCAGGGAAAGTTGAATGTTAAAAAATCTGAATTTGATTTTCAGGCTGGACATACAAATAAGGAATTTGGTGCTAATAGTTTTTATACACCAGAATATCCCAATCAGTTTGAGGCTACAAAAACAAGTTTTGGCAGCATAAAGTATACTACAGGCGATAATGTAAGGATATCACCATTGATTTACTGGAGGAGGCATCAGGACAGGTTTGAATTGTTTCGCGATAATCCTGCTTCATGGTATAAGGGCCATAATTATCATCTTACAAATGTTGCAGGTGCGAATCTTAATGTGGTAGTAAGTTCAAAAATTGGTAAAACATCAGTAGGTATTGATTTCAGGAATGAGAATATAAAAAGTAATATTCTGGGAGAAGATCTCGACGAAGCTGTAAAAGTTCCCGGTGAAGCTGATGGGATCTTTTATAAAGGGCATAACAGAAGAAATCTTAGTTTTTATCTGGAGCATTATTTATTAATTAAAAAATGGGCTTTTTCCGGTGGATTTATGACTAACAGAAATTCAGACCTGGGCGATGATGTTAGTTTATTTCCTGGTATTGACATTAGTTATGAGCTGGTTAGCGATTTAAAATTATATTCTACGGCTAATAAATCATTACGTCTTCCAACTTTTACGGATCTTTATTATTCAGGGCCAACCAATATCGGCAACCCAAATTTGAAACCTGAAGAGGCAACAAGTATTGAAGCCGGATTAAGATTTAATAAACTTTTTCTGGATGCCAATATTTCTGTTTTTAAGAGGTATGGCACTAATATGATCGATTGGGTGAAAGAAAATGAAGAGGATAAATGGCAAAGTCAAAACCTAACAAGCATAAACGCTTCAGGAATTGAAATGAATGCAAAATTATTACCCGGGGCATATTATAAAAAAGACCTTCTAATAAACTCCGTTTCATTTTCTTATTCATATACAGAAATGAATAAAACATCGGATGAACTAATATCTAAATATGTGCTTGATTATCTGAGACATAAAATTTCAATTGGGCTTAATCACGATTTATTGTTTAAAATAGCTGTGGATTGGAAAATCACATATCAAAACAGGGCAGGGGGATATATTAATTATTCAGATGGTATTTACGGTGAAGAAGTCCCATATAAAAGCTTTTGGCTATGTGATATGAAAATATTTTATCCTTTTAAACAATTCAATATCTATTGTGAGGTATCTAACCTTCTTAATGTGAAATATCAGGATATAGGCAATCTTATCCAACCCGGAAGATGGCTGAGGTTCGGGCTTAAATTCGAAATCTGATATTCAATCTTTTCAATTATTTAAACCTTTGTCGGATTTTTTATTCGATCGAGTGTGAGTAAAATTCTCTCCATTCAGAGAAAATCTAATATATTCATTTTCTGAAGGACTACCGGCTACAATTAATAATTCAGGGTTCTTTTTAAGTATCATTATGGTAGAACCAAATGTTGAACTATTATTTATTGTGGCTCCATTTCCTTCTTTTGATCTCAGGGTTTGTTTAATCAGATCCAGATCAACATCACCATCATAATTTTTTATTCTTTCTTCAAGAACATTAAATCTTGAACATTGAAAAACATGTTCTTCAGGTGTATGACCATACCTGTCTCTCAAAGTAGTAATCAAAGCCGGATCAAAATCCATATTTGCTAAAGGATGATTGGTATGATAAGTAAAATATGCTTCTTCAAATGGTGTGTATTTTGCGACATTACCGGCAGAACATTCAAAACTGCCAACCTCATTAATCCCTCCAATAAGGTAATTTTGTCCTGAGGCATGTTTTATCTCATTTATAAATTGAACAGCATCAGCATAGGATTTTTGTTCCAGTATTCCCCTCACAACACAATCGACAGGCAGGCCGTCGGTACAATGTCTTAACTGTGTAATTGTATTTACATCAACTCCAACAGAATAACTATTAATTCCGTTTGCACCTATTATTCCGGCAACAGTAAATACGTAGGCACTTATGTTTGTTTCTGTATTATTAATTTTCAGAAGGGTTTGATAATTATGGTAGAAGCGTGGTATATCAAGATTCTGGGCCACCATTGAAGGATTGCCATTATGTTTACTGACGCCTATTGTAGTACATTTATGTTGTTCGGTTATTTCACTTCCGGCTACCCATATTTCATCAATAAGCTGATATACAAATACGGTTTTAAAATCAATTTCTGCTCCATCAGAAATTCCTCTTATTTCTCGAAGAAAACCAGGTGTCCACTTTTCAATTGCCTGAAAATAATTAGTATTTTCATAGAAATTCGAAATAAATGTTTCAGCATCAATGTCATATGTATTTTCCAGATTCTGTTTCCATAATGAAATTATTTCTGCTATTTCATTTTTAAGCTTTTGTCCATGCTGTTTTCCAATTTGATAAAAGTTTCCTGTAAGTTCAATTACTTTCAAACCATTATAATTCTTCTGAACATCATTGCTTGCAGAGTTATTAAATGGTCCGGATTGAGAAACATAAATAACAAAACTGAATATTACTAAGGCAATTATTTTCTTCATGACTATTAATCTTAAATATTAAAATTCTGTAAAAACAATTTCTGCTGCTTCTTTTCTTATTTCATCAGTTAAAGTCCAGATATTACTATATTTATTAAATACAGATTCGTTACAATGCAGCAATTCCGGGACCTCATTTGTTACCTGAAATTTTGAAGGAGGTGCACCGTTTAATATTTCCAAAGCAATTTCTGCAGCTATTTCTCCTACCATAAAATAATTAGCTCCAACACTAAAAAGCGAATTTTTTTGTGCATTATTAGGGTTGTTTGTAAAAACAGGAATTTTTGCTCTTGTAGCAACATGAATATACATATCTATTGCTACTTCAACAACATTATCGCCACCTATCCATAATGCGTCAACACCACGTGCCACTATAGATTGTGTTGTCTCTTTAACCTGAGTAACAGACTCCACTCCCATTTCAATTAATTCAATATCAAGTTCTTCGCATATTGTTCTGGCCACTTTTACACAGGCTTCAGAACAGGTTTGGCCTGTACACCAAACCACACCTACTCTTTTCAGTTCCGGATTTGCTTGTTTTGCAATTCTGAAAGCTTTTTCAACTGGTTGAAAAGACCCGATGCCAGTCATATATTCGGGGCGTTGATGACCATGCGGTCCATTAATGTCTACTCCGGCCGTAAAAGGGTCTGTTACGGCGCAAAAAACATGTTTAACAATGCCTTTTTTATTTGCATTAGCCATAACCTGGAGAGCTGGAGTGCTAATGGTAATAACCATATCAAATTTGCTGTTTATAATCTCCAATGCTATGGTATTTGCTGTAGGCATATCCCCTTCAGGATTATAACGCATTATTTCAATTTTTTTGTTTTTATAGAGTTCGGATTTATTTATTATGTTCATAATACCTCTCTCAACATTATCAAGTACCAGGTTTGAATTAATTTTAAAAATTGCCAGCTTATATATTTCCTTGGGTTTCTGACTTTTTGATCGGTTTTCCAGGTCGGAAATGAGTAAAACAGCACATACAACAAACAGGAATATTAATGCTTTGAATAAATCTTTAATCTTCATAATTGATTATTATACATAATTTGTTTCCAACAGCTCTGCCACACTATTATCAATTTGGTCCTTACGCCTTAGGTCATCAAAAAGCGACAATAGATCATTGACTTTTAATAATGCTTTTTCCTGACTATTAAAATCGTAGGCTATTTTTCCCTGGTGCATCATAATGATCCGATCGCCCAGATTTACAGCCTGTTGCATAGAGTGGGTCACCATGAGTGTAGTAAGCTTATCTTTGTTTATTATTTTTCTGGTCAAATCAACCACCTTATTTCCGGTTTTAGGATCGAGGGCTGCAGTATGCTCATCGAGCAGAAGAAGTTTTGGCTTAAGCCAGGTAGCCATTAGAAGTGTTAATGCTTGTCGCTGACCACCTGATAATTTGCCAATTGGATTCTCAAGCCGGTCTTCGAGTCCCATATTTAATGGTTTAACTTTTTCTTCAAATTCTTTGATAAGTTTTGATGGAAGTCCCCAGCTTAATCCCCTTCTTTTATCTCTTTTTGCTGCAAGAGCAAGGTTTTCGCGAATTGACATATTTGGCGCAGTTCCACTGAAAGGATTTTGAAATACTCTGCCCATAACATGGGCTCTTTTATGTTCCGGCCATTTGGAAATATCTTTACCATCAAGTATGATTTTTCCTTCATCAACAATAAATGTTCCGGCAACAGCATTCAGAGCTGTTGATTTGCCTGAGCCGTTAGTACCCAGAATACATACAAAACTTCCTTCTTCCAGTTCAAAACTAACTCCCTGAAGTGCTTTTACTTCGTTAACAGTTCCGGCGTTAAATGTTTTACTTATATTTTCGACTTTTAACATAGCAGTATCTTCTTAAATGGTAATTTTTTTAAATCGTTTCATTAGGGTTGGCAATACAAGGGCAATGAATACAAAAACCGCAGTGATCAGTTTCAGGTTATTAGGATTAATTCCCCAACGCAGGGCTATAGCAACCAAAAGGCGGAAAAGTAATGAGCCTAATACTGCTGCTACTATGAGCATTCCAATATTCTCTTTGCTTATCAGAGCCTGGCCTATAATAACACTTGCCAGTCCCCAAACTAACATTCCAAGCCCCATTTGAACATCGGCAAATCCCTGAAATTGTGCTAACAGAGCACCCGAAAGGGCAATAAGACCATTTGATATTCCAAGTCCGATAATTGTCATTTTCTTAGTATTAACTCCCAGTGCACGTATCATCTGATCGTTATCGCCTGTAGCCCTCATTGCTGTTCCTACATCGGTTTTAAAGAACCACCAAAGAATTGTACAGAAAAATGAGATGATCAGAAAACAGAAAAATAATATCCACAGGTCTTTAGTATGTACATGCCATCCTAAAAGCGAAGTCATTGAATCTTTGCCGGATATTTGAGTTGAAAAATTCTCGAACCAGGTAAAGACAGTTGTTTCTGAAAGAAGGGGAATATTACTTTTTCCCATAACATAAAGATTAACGGAATATAATGCTGTCATAACCAGAATACCTGCCAGCAGGGAATTAATTTTAAAGCGTGTATTCAGAATTCCGGTTATACTACCTGCTACAAATCCTCCGGCAATGGAGATTAATGTTGCTAATAAAGGATTCATACCTCCAACAATGAATGCTGCGGTTAATGCTGCTCCGAATGTGAAGGATCCTTCAGCAGTGATGTCAGGAAAATCAAATATTTTAAAGCTGATATAAACACCAAGTGCCAGCAAGGAAAGCACTAAACCTATTGTAATTGATCCGATTAATAATGTCATTTTTTATGTGTTTAATTTAATATTATTGTTTACCTATCCAGCAATAACCATGTTTAAACCGGCTTTCTCCAAGTCCGTTTATTTCTCTGTGGTCGTTGGTGAGATGAAGAATATTCTCTATTACTGAGTTTTCAAAAACGGTATGTATAATTTCATGAAAATCAATATTGTTTTTCTTTATTGGATGAAAGGGGAAGATTGCAGAATGAATATGCCCTGAAATATCTGAACCGGGTTTCAAAGGACGTAAAAACTTAATCATCTGGCCATCCGGATTTTTCATAAAATACCCAAAAGAAATTGTAAGCATCTTTGTGTGAGCAGGTTCGGTAGTGAAGTTTACATTATCCTTAATTTCAGGGAAACGAAAAGAAGCCTTTCCGTCAACAGGCGATTTGCTGAGGCTTACACCTACCAGTCCGTCGCTTTCGGCCAACATTAATACAGCAGCATGATCAGTATTGTTAAGCTCAAATATAGTGTCGACAATATCGCTAAGAATAATCGACTTATTTGCTACCATAGGCTCAAAACTTAACATACTTGAAAAATCACCTTCAGCCATTAGTGTGTACAGGCTGTTTATTTCAGGTATCAGTTTTCCTGTTTTTATCTCGTAATCGGGAATCTTTGAGCTATCCGTCGGCATATATGCAACAGTATCACCCAGTGAAATATATTCACCATAACGGCTTTTGCAATCTTCATAGTTTTCACCAAAAGCACCTATC
>JBHOTF010000073.1:0-8790 GCA_042584005.1 Bacteroidota bacterium | reverse complement strand
GATCGCCTCTTACCATATCAACGTGAGGATTTTGAAGGAATACTCGAAGCAATGGAAGGTTATGGAGTAACTATCAGACTACTCGACCCACCTTTACATGAGTTTGTGCCTCATGAAGAAGCTAATCAGAAAGAAATGGCTGATGAAATGGGCATAAGTGTAAAACAGGTTAAGGAAATGGTAGATTCTCTAGCTGAGTTCAATCCTATGTTGGGACACAGAGGATGCCGCTTAGGTAATACATATCCTGAAATTACAGAAATGCAGTCAAGAGCAATTATTGAAGCAGCTCTGAACCTCAAAGCTAAAGGTGTTGATGCACGACCTGAAATTATGGTTCCTCTTATCGGTACTGTTCAAGAATACAAAATGCAGGAAGATATAATTAGAGAAACTGCTGAGAAAGTATTTGAAGAAAAAGGCGATCGTATTGATTATCTGGTTGGTACAATGATAGAGATTCCAAGAGCAGCTCTTACAGCAAATGAAGTTGCCGAGTATGCAGAATTTTTCTCATTCGGAACAAATGACCTTACACAAATGACATTTGGTTATTCAAGAGATGATGCTGGAAAATTCCTTAAAATATATATTGAAAAAGGTTTATTAAAATACGACCCATTCCAGGTATTAGATCAAACCGGTGTTGGCCAATTGGTAAAAATGGGAACAGAAAAAGGCCGTGCTACAAATAATAAACTGAAAGTTGGAATTTGTGGAGAACATGGAGGAGAACCTTCTTCAGTTGAATTCTGTAATTCAGTTGGTATGGATTATGTAAGTTGTTCACCATACAGAGTACCAATTGCAAGATTGGCTGCTGCACAAGCAAATCTTAAAGAAAATAAGTAAATAATTAAGAAAATTATTGCATATTGGGCGAAGAATAGTAAAAAACCTTCGCCCAAATATACCTATGATAACAAGCACCAATATATTATTATTTATTCTTGCATACCTTTTGGGATCAATACCAACAGCTGTTTGGATAGGTAAAATATTCTATAATAAGGATGTCAGAGAATATGGAAGTAAAAATGCCGGCGCATCAAATACTTTTAGAATATTAGGTATTAAAGCTGGTATCCCTGTATTAATTATTGATATTCTTAAAGGATATGCCGCTGTAAACCTGGCTCATTTTTCAACTATTGCTGAAACACAAAATGAAAACTTCGTTATTATACAGCTATTTTTTGGTATTGCCGGGGTAATAGGACATATATTCCCAATTTATGCAGGTTTCAGGGGCGGTAAAGGTGTTGCCACTTTATTAGGTTTTGTTATTGCTATCCATCCTTTCGCTGCATTAATTTCTGTTGGAATTTTTGTTTTATGCCTTATAAAATCAAGATATGTTTCTTTAAGTTCCATGTTAGCAGGAATCACCTTCCCCATAACATTGATCCTTATTTTTAAGATTACAACTATTTCTCTTGCACTATTTTCAATATTAGTTGCAATTTTAATAATCATAACACATAAAAATAATATTGGCAGGTTATTACGGAAAGAGGAATTAAAGGCTAATATATTCAGGAATAAAAAGGAAAAATAAAAGAACTAATCTTTGATAATATTCAGTTTTCCGCTTTTAAAATGCAGGTCTCTTTGTGGAAAAGGAATCTGAACATTATTAATTCTGAATTTATCTTCAATACTAAATCTCAGATCAGATTTAAGATTTTCTACCAGAAAAATCTTCCTGGTCCAGAAAAATAATTGAAAATCAAGTGAAGATTCACCAAAATCATTAAACCTAACAAATGGAATTGGGGTTTTACAAATATCTTTATGCTCAGCTACAACCTCCAAAAGAGTTTGCTCAACAATCTTAATATCTGAACCATATGCAACTCCAATATTAACAAAAAACCGTGTCCTGGTTTCTGCATGGCTCCAGTTTATAACTTTATCATTAATGAACTGAGAGTTAGGTATTATGTGAATGACATTGTCGCGGGAAACTATTTTTGATGTACGGATTCCAATTTCTGTTACCTTGCCCACCATTCCATCCTGAAGTTCAATAATATCATCTACATTGAGGTTTCTTTCAAAAAGAATAAATATGCCTGAAATAATATCTGCAAAGATCTGTTGCAGACCAAAACCCAATCCAACAAGAAGTGCAGCAGAAGCACCCAGTAAAATAGAAAGATTAACTCCGGCATTTTGTATAACAAGAATAATTACAATTAACCAGATAATATATTTCAATATTTGGAAAATTGTCCGGCCCCTGACCTTATCAATATTCTCATTTCTGATTTGCCTGTCGAAAAAATTTCCAATAAATTGGATAATATAACCTGTAAATACAATGATTAAAATTCCGAAAATAAGATAAGACAGTGTAATACTACCCCTCCCTTCTTTAAAGGTTATCAGATCCTTTGCCAGAAGTTTTGATATTTCCACTCCTATCAACGACAAACCAATCAATAATACTATTGTCCAGAAAATTATTCTGATAAAAAAAAGTAATGAACGTTTTCTTTTTTCATCCAGACGTCCTTTAATAACAAATTTATTAAAGAACCTCTTTATAATCCTGAGTATGACTATATTTAATATAATTACCAGAAAAATAATAATAACATCAAAAAGATTTATTGATATTGATTCGAACCATTTGTTGGCCTCTCCGTTATTACTAAGATCAATGAAATTACGAAAAAAGAAATTCGCATTAACAATAGTATCTGTCTGTATTCCTGTCATTTATATATTATTCTTGTTCATCAGCATATGCTGATTTTTTTTCCTTTTTCAGAAATTCTTTTTCCAATAGTCGCTTTAGTTTCTCGGGTTCAACATCAATTTCAATTTTTGAATTATTAAATATTGAAATTAAACCCGTTTGTTCTGAAACAACAATCACAAAAGAATCAGTATTCTCTGACATACCAAGAGCTGCTTTGTGCCTCATTCCTAAATTTGGATCAAGATCAGGGTTATCTGATACGGGTAAAACACATTTTGCGGCTCTGATTCTATTTTTAACAATTATTACTGCCCCGTCATGTAAAGGATTATTCTTATAAAACAAAGTCTCAAGAAGCCTGGAAGAGGTGTCAGAATTAATAATATCACCAGTCTCTACAAATGATCTTAACTCAGATTTTTTAGCAATAACAATTAGTGCCCCTGTTTTAGTTTTAGCCATATTTCTGCAGGCTTTATCAATAGCAGTAATATTAACTTTCTCTCTTTGATCAGATTGAGCAGAAAAGAGGTTTTCAAAAGTGAGTTTATCCTTTCCAAAATACCTGGTTCCAATAATAAGTAAGAAACGTCGCACTTCTTGTTGAAAAACTATTATCAGGGCAATCACTCCAAGACCGATAAACTGACTCAGAATTGAATGCAGAAGCCTCATGCCAAGTGTATCAACCAATAGGGAGAATAAATACAAAATAAATATTCCGGCAAAAATATTAATAGCAACTGTGCCTCTAATAAGCTTGTATAATTGATATAATAGAAATGCAACAAGAAGAATGTCAACAATGTCCAGAATCCGTATAGAGTCAAATATGAAACCCATAAATATGCAGAATAATAAAAGCTAAATTTAGTAAAATCTTACAAACTTTTCAATTTGTTATAAATCCTGCATACTTCAACCGCCTCTTTCACATCATGTACTCGTAATATATTTACTCCTGCAAGCAAGCTATAGGCATTAAGAACAGTGGTTCCATTCAGAGCAGATTCAGAACTTATCTCCAAATATTTATATATCATAGATTTTCTTGAAATACCACTCAATAATGGAAGTCCAAAAATATTAAAACTTGATAACTCATTAAACATCTGATAATTCTGATCCATGGTTTTACCAAATCCAAAACCCGGATCAATAATAATATCATTTACACCAAGAGTAAGTAGTTTTTCAATTTTCTTTTGAAAATGATCTATTATTTCACCCAAAAGATCACTATAACCAGGATTTAGATGCATATTTTCCAATGTTCCTTTCATATACATAAGAATATAAGGCACTTGCAATTCAGCAACAGTATCAAACATTTTTGCATCAAACTCTCCACCGGAAATATCATTTATTATGTTTACATCATATTCCGCAACAAGCTTCTTTGCAATTTCTGCACGAAAAGTATCAATTGAAATTATTACATCCGGAAATTTTTTTCTAATCGCACTAATTGACTTATCTAATCTTTTTAACTCTTCTCTGGCTGAAATAATATCTGCTCCTGGTCTGCTGGAATAAGCACCTATATCTATACACCCTGCTCCCTGATCAATAATCTCACGGACTCTTTCAACTGTTTCTCCAATATTATTATACTTTCCTCCATCATAAAAAGAATCTGGTGTGACATTTACAATACCCATTACCAGCGGATTAGAAAGATTTATTATTTTTCCACCACAATTAATAACTTCTTTTTTACTAAGAGATACATCTCTGTTTTTTACTATTTTATTTGTACAAGGATGATCCATATTATGATTAACTTATAATTTGAATTTCAATTTCATACTAAAGGCGAAAGTATAACATAATCCTGACATAAAAGCCATTAACAAGTCATTAACAAATATTAATTTTCTGTTAACAACAAAAATATAACAATTCACTTTCTCTATATCAAATTTTGTTATTTTTACAGTTAATTCAAAGAAAAATTATGCCTGATACAAATAAACAATATAATGAAATTACCAGAATCTGTGGGGAACTGTTTCTTACAAAAATGAAAGATTATGGTACAGCCTGGAGAATCTTGAGGTCTTCATCAGTTACTGATCAGATATATATCAAAGCTCAAAGAATAAAGAGCATTGAAACTAAAGGTGTTAGTAAAGTTGAAGACTCAATAAAGTCTGAATATATAGGAATTGTAAATTATTGTGTAATAGGACTTATTCAGCTTGACTTAGGTGATTCGGAAGAAAATGATCTGTCTATTGAAAAAACAGAAGAATTATATTGGCTTCATGTAAATACTGCTAAAGAGCTGATGCTCAATAAAAATCATGATTATGATGAAGCCTGGCGAAGCATGAGAATGAGTTCCTATACTGATCTTATTCTTATGAAAATCTTCCGTACCAAACAAATAGAAGACAATTTAGGTAAAACTCTTATATCGGAAGGCATCAGTGCAAACTACCTTGATATTATTAATTATGCAATTTTTGCCCTTATTAAAATTGAATTTGAAGATTAATTATTAATACCTATGAAACATCTTAAAACTATTAGCAGATTAATTGTCGGACTGGTTTTTTTATTTTCCGGTTTTGTGAAAATAATCGATCCCCTTGGTACTGCTTATAAATTCGACGAATATTTTATTGCTTTTAATCTCGATTTTCTAGCTCCAATTTCATTTCCACTGGCACTTTTAATGTGTGGTGCAGAATTTTTAATAGGTTTTTGCTTATTCTTTAATATCAGAACAAAAATTTCAGCATGGGCAGTACTAATTTTTATGAGTTTTTTCACAGTTCTTACCTTTATTCTCGCAATAAAAAATAATGTATCAGATTGTGGATGTTTTGGCGACGCAATAATATTGAGCAATTGGGGAACATTTTTTAAGAATATAATAATTATGTTATTTGTTCTTGTTATATTTTTTAACAGATCAGAATTCAAAGGGCTATATTCTAAAAAGATTGAATACTTAATAGTTTTTGGTTTTACTATTCTGACTTTTGGATTTGAACTTTATAATTATAATCATTTGCCAATTATTGACTTCAGACCCTATAAAGTTGGAAATTACCTTCCCGGACTAATGGAATCTCCGGCTCCTGATGTTAGTGTAAAATATAAAAACAAGGATGGTGAAACCCGTGAATTTTCCATTGATAATCTCCCATCTTCTGATTCAGGATGGGAATGGGTTGAAACAATAAGTAGTGAAGCAGAGATTCCTCCTGTACATGACTTTGAAATAATAAATCCTGCTGGTGAAAGATTGTCTGAATATGTGCTTGAAAATAAAAGTTATACATTTCTGCTTATTGCTAACAGACTGAATAAAACCAATACAAAATGCCAAACTGAACTTAATAGAATTGCTAAATATTGTGATGGATACAATTATGACTTTTTATGTCTTACCTCTTCGAATGAAAATGAAATTAATGAATTCATAAATACATATGATCCACAATATGCTTTTTATAATACCGATGGCATCACATTAAAAACAATTATCAGATCAAATCCGGGATTAGTAATTCTAAAAGAAGGCACTGTAATTGCAAAATGGCATTATAATGATCTTCCAACAGAGGATGATCTCGTAAATTTATTAAAATAGTAATAACAACAACTAATCATTTAATTATGAGAAATAAAATTGTTGCCGGAAACTGGAAGATGAACACTACAATTCATGAGGGAATTAGACTTGTGCAGGAAATTAATGAGCTGGCCGGAAAAATTTTAGATAATGATGTTGTTATTATTGTTGCGCCACCATTCAGCCATCTGAGTGAAATATCAAAAGAACTAAGCCAAAGTATTTCACTCGCAGCTCAAAACTGTTCAAGTGAGCCTAAAGGAGCATATACAGGCGAAGTTTCTGCCAGCATACTTAAATCAATACCATGTAATGCTGTAATTATTGGCCATTCTGAGCGAAGAAAATACTTTGCCGAGAAAAACACCGATCTGGCAAAAAAAGTTGACCTGTGTATTTGCAATGAACTATTTCCCATTTTTTGTTGCGGTGAAGAGTTAGCCGACAGAGAATCGGGTAATTATTTCAATATTATAAAAAAACAGATTTCTGAAGGCCTTTTTCATCTTTCTCCTGAGGACTTCTCAACAGTTGTTATTGCCTATGAGCCTGTATGGGCTATTGGAACCGGAGTGACTGCTTCACCTGAACAAGCTCAGGAAATGCATTCATTTATTCGTGATCTGGTTAAAGAAAAATATGGGGAAGCATTAGCTAATTCAACCTCAATACTATATGGAGGCAGCTGTAAACCTGAAAATGCAAAAGACATTTTTTGCAAACCCGATGTTGATGGCGGACTGATTGGTGGTGCTGCATTAAAGGCAAAAGATTTTTTTGATATTATCAATTCTTTCTAGAAAATTTCTCTTATCTTTTAGAAAAATAATATAGGAGAATTTTCGTTCTCTTTTTAATTGTAATACTTCAAAAACGCCTGAAAACTGTAAAAACAATGAAGAAGTACCTTTTCAGTATAATCATTTTGCTGCATACTTTTTTTTGTTATACATCTTTCTCACAAAAGAAACCCGAATTTTCAAAAACAGAATTTCTGAATGAAATTGACAGTATTTTTTCCAGAAGAAAAAATACAAATGATGAATTAATGGTGAAAAAATTTACATCAATATGGAATTCAGAAAAATTCACTTTACAACAAAAAGAAAATTTTAGTTTAATTGCCAATGGACTAAAATTAAAAAATGCATTAAATTTTCCACATATAAAAAATTATATAAATACCCTTATCGCCTTTTCCGAAGGTGAAAGCAAAATTAATTATCAGGTATGGGAAACAGCAATTATTGATTTTCTGCAGAATGAAAGAAAATCTATTAAAGAAATTAATAATTTATTTCTATTCAGTATTGATATTATTGAGAATAAGATACTTAATAAAAACTATTCTGTTGTCTGGAAAACAAATACTGATGATATAACATTTGTTTATTCAGGAAAATTAGGAGTTAAGATTGGTAATGGTGATATTATTTGCCAGGCCGGTCATGACAGCATCCTTATATATAATACATCAGGTGTTTATTATCCGGCAGAAAAAGCCTGGCAAGGTAAGCTTGGAAAGGTTATCTGGGACCGGGCTGGTTTTAACAAAGATTCTGTTTACGTTTTATTAAATAATTATAATATCACATTATCAGGCCCGGAATATAGGATTGATACAGTCAATTTTTATTATAAACGATATTTTGACCAAGCGGTAATTGGAAGTCTTTTCGATAAAGTAAAATATAGCCCTAAACCGGAAAATGCTACTTTTCCACAATTTGAATCTTTCGATAAAAAAAACAAAATAAACAACATCTTTCCGAATATGGATTTCGAGGGAGGTTTTCGTCTTAATGGCAATAAAATGATAGGTATTGGTGATCAACTTTATGATGCCAGTCTTTATTTCCATAGGGCTAATAAAATATTTGCTAAACTTTCATCAAAAAGATTCAATATCAATCACGAAAAAGTAGTTGGAAATCAAACAATAGTTAAATTTTATATAGGTGATATTGATTCAATATATCACCCCGGATTGATTTTTACTTATTTGGAGAAAAAAAAGGAAATGACCTTTGTGAGAGACGGTAAAGGAAAGGGGAATTCTCCATTCTTTAATTCATATCACAAAATAGATATGTATCCTGAGCTAATGAGATGGCCTGTAAATGATTCAATTATATATATGGGTACAATTAAAGGTTCAATCGAGGATGATATGCGTTTTGAGTCTTCAAATTATTATTCGGAAAAAAGATTTGCTGAAATACAGAACCTTGATGAAGTAAGCCCTTTATTTATTATTCGCGATTGTGTTAAAAGATTCTACGGTAATATATTCACTCTGGATGATCTTGCTCTTATGATGAAAAAATCAGTGGGTCAGGCAAAACAAATGGCTATGAATTTATCTATTGGAGGATTTATTTCATATGATGAAGTTAAAGGAATAATAAAAGTGAAACAAAGGGCCTTAGATTATCTTGAAAATATTTCCGGGGCTAAAGATCATGATGTAATTTCATTTACCTCTTTTACCGGACAG
>JBHOTF010000072.1:0-8885 GCA_042584005.1 Bacteroidota bacterium | reverse complement strand
TGTCTTCGTGCAATAAAAAGTTTTTTGTATAATTTTTATTATTAAGTTTTGCTGATTGAAGATAAATATTTTCATCTGAATTATTATTTGCAATAATCTCAAAAATTTTATTTCCTGGCAAATTAAGTGTGATTTTTTTAAACAGTGGACTTCCAGTGACATATTCGGGTGATCCCGGACAAACAGGATAAAATCCCATAGCTGAAAAAACATACCAGGCTGAGGTCTGACCATTATCTTCATCACCACATAATCCATCAGGCTCTGGCCCATACAAATTATCCATTACATATCTTGCCCATTTTTGAGTTTTCCAGGGTTCTCCGGCATAGTTATAGAGGTAAATCATGTGTTGTATTGGTTGATTTCCATGTGCATATTGCCCCATATTAGCTCTTACCATTTCTGTAATTTCATGTATTTCGAAACCATAATAAGAGCAATCAAAATCAGGAGGGACAGAAAACACAGAATCAAGTTTAGAAATAAAATTCGCCTTACTTCCCATTAAATCTATCAGGCCTTGTGGGTCCTGAAATACCGACCATGTATAATGCCATGCATTCCCTTCGGTAAAAGCACCGCCCCAGGCAACAGGCACAAATGGATCCTGCCAGCTGCCATCCTTGTTTTTTCCTCTCATAAACCTTGTAGAAGGATCAAACAGGTTTTTATAATTATATGCTCTTTTTTCATATTTCTCAATTATTTCTTTTGGTTTATTTAAGGCTTCAGCCATTTGTTTCATACAGAAATCATCGTATGCATATTCCAGGCTCCTCGCTGCAGCTTCATTTATTCCCACATCAACAGGTACATATCCAAGTTCATTATAATATTCAACTCCCAATCGGCCAATAGCAGGCATCGGTGCTACATTGCTGGCATCGTTCACCATAGCTTCCCATGCTTTTTCCGCATCAAAATTTCTAATTCCTTTTACATAAGCATCAGCAATTAATGAGGCGGCATGAGCACCTATCATACAATTTCTGTACCCCGGACTGGCCCATTCCGGTAACCAGCCTCCTTCATTATAAGCATTCACCAGACCTTGCATTATCTGGCCATCCATTTCAGGGTATAATAAAGTAAAAAAAGGAAAAACAGCTCTGAATGTATCCCAGAATCCATTATCGGTAAACATATATCCCGGATGAATACCACCATCATATGGGGAATAATGAACTATTTCATTATCCTCATTAAACTCATAAAATTTCCTGGGAAATAGCATTGTTCTGTACAGTGCTGTATAAAAGGTGGTTAGCTGACCTTCTGATCCACCCTCCACCTGAATCTTGTTTAATTCTTTATTCCAGCTTTTTTTTCCCTCATTTTTTATTTTGTCAAAGCTTTTTTCTGCAATTTCATTTTTCAGATTTCTTTCTGCCTGTTCAAAACTGATAAAAGAAGCCCCTACTTTTACATTTATTTTTTCAGCTTTATTACATGAAAATTTTACAATGCCACCCACATGTTCACCTTTTTCTTCAGAATTATTTAATGAAATACTATCATTAATCCATGTCCCGTAAGCGCTAAATTCCTTATCAAAAACAGCCACATAATAGCAGGCAAAATTATCAGGTACTCCTCCATGGTTATTTGTACTGTATCCAATTATTTTATTTTCTTCAGGAATAATTTTCACATACGATCCGTTTTGATAAGCATCGAGCAATATGTATGCATCATCTGTTTCATCAAATGTAAATCTGAATTTTGCACATCTGTCGGTTGGTGTCAGCTCGGCAAACACATTATACTTCTCAAGTTCAACACTATAATAATATGGTTTAACAGTTTCATTTTCATGACTAAACTCCGATGCCCTTTCTTTCTCATTTACAACAAGTTTGCCTGTGACAGGCATTAAAGAGAAGCATCCATAATCGTTTATCCATGGACTGGGTTGATGAGTAAGTTTAATTCCTCTGATAGTTTTCGCATCATAAGTATAGGCCCAGCCGTCACCATTTTTCCCGGTTTGGGGCGTCCAGAAATTCATTCCCCACGGAAGAGCAATAGCAGGATAAGTATTTCCGTTCGATAATTTAAAAGACGATTCTGTTCCAACAAGCGGATTAACATGTTTAACCAAATCTTGCTGTTTTCCGGAATTCATTATCAATAAACATATAAACAGAACTATAACAATAATAAAAGTATTTTTCCTTTTCATTTCCGGTTTATTTTTCTCTATTAAAAGTATACATTGAATCGTAAATTGCCTGTAGAATTCTCGATCTGATATTCAGATTATAAATGGATGTATTATCTCTTGTTGGGTATACCCTGTTTGACAGGAAAATATATACCAGTCCACAAACAGGATCTACCCATACCATTGTCCCGGTAAAACCAGAATGTCCAAAACTTTCAGAGCTGGCACTTAATGCAGGATATGCCTGACTGCGGGTTTTCCTGATATTATCAATAATTGGTTTATCAAAGCCCAGACCTCTTCTGTTTCCTTCATCATAATACTGATAGCTGGTAAACTCAAGCAAACTATTTTTATTTATTAATTGTTGCCCTCCATATTCACCCATTTGTAAATATAGCTGCATAAGCTTTGCAAGGTCATTTGCAGTAGAAAATAAGCCTGCATTTCCTGAAACACCACCCATCATTGCAGCTCCCTCATCATGTACATAACCATGAATTTGTTCCATCCTGAAAAAATCATCCATTTCAGTAGGGATAATACGGTTTAACGGAAAATGTTTATATGGATTATATGTTAAACTATTTGCGCCAATCGGATGATAGAAATTTTCTTTTAAGTATGATTCATATTCCTGCCCTGTTAAATTCTCAATTATTTTTGGAAAAATATAAAATGGCAATCCAGAATATAAATATTCCTTTTTTTCGTTTAGAGGAGTTTTCCTGATAGCTTTATATATCTTTTTTTTATACTTTTTGTGGAGAAACAGGTTCTCAGAAACTTTTACAGGATATTTTTTTGAAGAATCCTCTTTAAATGTTAATCTTTTATACCCTCCATTTTCTTTTTTAGTATTTTTCCAGAAGGGTATCCAGGCTAACAACCTTGCATGATGAGCTAACACTTCCCTTATTAGCAAATCTTCTTTATTAGTGTTTTT
Organism: Bacteroidota bacterium; assembly: GCA_042584005.1. Taxonomy (GTDB): domain Bacteria; phylum Bacteroidota; class Bacteroidia; order Bacteroidales; family JBHOTF01; genus JBHOTF01. The sequence continues at coordinate 5,772 of JBHOTF010000072.1, read as the reverse complement.
AAAATCAGGCCAATAATTGGAAAAAGGTGCATCAATATCAAATTTCCCTTCACCATTTAATTTCATTAATGCCGGAAGTGGGCCGCTTACTTTTGTTACCGATGCTAAATCATAAATATCATCCTTCTTCACCAATTCTTTATTTTCATAGCTATGATAGCCCCATGCTTCGTGAAAAAATACTTTTCCATCTTTAGCCGCAATAACCTGTAAGCCGGGGCATGTTTTTTCCTTAAGTGCCAAGCTGGCAATCTGATCAATCTTTTTTTTTAACCGTTCAGAATCAATCCCTAATTCCTCAGGCAAACCATACGACAATCGTGTTTTGTTTTCTATTTTTATACCATCGCCTGCTTTAAAAAATTCTCCTGCACTTACCGGCAACTTACCTGACGAACCAATTCCACCAAAAATCAATTGGGCAGCAAGTTCCTGAGAATTATCATTCTCTCCATAGGCCATTATCAGCCCTTTAGATTTTTCAATTTTTTCGAACTTATCCAGTGAATAAGGATTAGCAAAAACTGTAATAATTGTATTGTTTTGTTCTATTAAACTTCCAATAAAAGATATTTCCTGTTGGCTAATGCTGTAATTTTTACTCCTGTTATGAGACATTCCATGTATGCCAGCAATTACAAGGTTATAGGTTTTTAATTTATTTTTGAGGACATTTAGCTCATCCAAAGAAATATTCTCTGTAATATTAAAATGATCCATTCCGGTATACTTCCCTAACATATTTTGAAATGATGTAATCTGCTCTCTTCCAACAGATACTGAAGCTATTTTTTGTTTTTCCAGGTTCTTAACCGGAATAATATCATTTTCATTTTTTAATAGAGTTAAAGATGCTTCAGTAAGTAATCTGTTAATATATTTAGCCCGGGAGTTATTAAGATCTTCAATAATATTATTCTTGTCAATTGGATGAAACTGATCAAGTCCAACCCACTTTTTCACCATTAATACTTTTTTGCAGGCATTATTAATTTCCTCCCAGCTTAATAGTCCATTTTTAATAGCTTTTTTAATCTCTTCTATGGCTCTCGGAACATCTTCGGTAAATTCCAGAACATCATTGCCGGCAATAATAGCTTTAGCATCAGCAACTCCGGGAGGATAAAAATCTGTAACGCCTTTCATATTCATTGCATCAGTAACTACTATTCCGGTAAATCCGAGTTCATTTTTCAGGATTTCCGTAACAATTGGTTTAGACAATGTTGATGGAATATTTTTAGTAGTATCAAGTGAAGGAAGGCTTAAATGGGCAATCATTATTGAACCTACGCCTTTATTTATCAGCTGTTTAAAAGGATACATTTCTAAAGAATCCAGATGTTTTTTACTATGTTTTATTAGAGGCAATGTATAATGTGAGTCGGAATTAGTATCTCCATGCCCTGGAAAATGTTTTGCGGTTGCAAGAATATTATTATTCTGGAGGCCCTTCATATATGCTAAACCCCTAATAGAAACCTCCTTTTTATTTTCTCCGAACGACCTGTAATTAATCACCGGGTTTTCCGGATTATTATTAACATCAACAACAGGGGCGAAGTTCACGTGCAGGCCCAATCGTTTCATTTGTTTAGCTATTTCTTCACCCATCTCATAAATCAAACTGAAATCCTGAACAGCCCCTAATGTTATCTGATAGGGAAATCGCGGAGTACTATCCAGCCTCATACCAATTCCCCATTCGGCGTCCATCGACATAAGAAGCGGGATTTTCGAATGCGACTGATATAAGTTAATAAGCCTTGTTTGGCGAACCGGCCCTCCCTGAAAAAATACAAGTCCGCCGATTTTGTATTTATTTATTAGTTCTAAAATTTCTTTTTCGTGTTTTTCATCCCGATTTGAATATGCGGCTACCATAATAAGTTGTGCTATTCTTTCTTCTGGCGATAAGAGTTGAAAAACCGAATCAACCCATTTCATATCAACTTTATAAAATTGGGGGGCATCAGCATTAGGTTTTCCCTGATAAAAACCAAATGATTTTGCCGAAACTGCAAACAAAAAAATAGCAATGATCAATAAGAATGTTCGTTTAATAATGTGAGTCATTTAGATATTCTCTATATTTATTAACGAAGATAATTAAAATCTGAATGAATAGAATTGTATGCTTATAAATTTTATATTTGTTAATTAATCCTTGTTAGTGATGAAGATGGGCAATAATGATTATAGGACACTTACTGAAAAGGAAGTTGAAATATTAAAACAACAAGCTTGTTTTTCCAATAACTGGCAATTAATCAGAGTTATTAAAAACTTCAAAACAGAAAACATCAGGAATGTTTGTTTCATGGGGAAGAACTATCTTGGATTGTTCAATAAGGAAATAATAAACAAGGATGGAGTTAAAATGATCAGCGGTATCTATAATTCCACAATTTCAAATTGTGTAATAGATAATAATGTGTATATCAATAATGTAAGGCAATATATATCTAACTATTCCATTTCAGAAAATGTAATAATCAACAATATTGATTTACTGGCTACAACAAAAGATGCTATTTTTGGCAATGGTGTTGAAGTAACTGTGTTGAATGAAGCTGGTGGCCGGGAAATAAAAATATTTAATGAGCTGTCTTCTCATATTGCCTATTTAATGGTTTGTTACAGACATAAAAAATATTTCATTAAAAAATTAAATTCAATAATTGAATCATATTCAGATAATATAAAATCAGATATTGGTATTATAGCCGAAAATTCTATTATACAAAATTGCGGTACTATTCGTAATGTAAACATTGGAGAATATGCAGATTTAAATGGACTCTCATCATTAGAAAACGGATCAATTATCAGCAAACAGGAAGATCCGGTAATAATTGGAAATAATGTTATAGCAAAGGATTTTATTATTAAAGAGGGTTCCGTTTTTGATGGAGCAGCCATAATTACAAAATGTTTTATTGGACAGGCCTGTTTTATTGGAAAACAAATCTCAGCAGAGAATTCTCTGTTTTTTGCTAACAGTGAAGCATTTCATGGTGAAGCATTATCGGTATTTGCCGGGCCATATACTGTTAGCCATCATAAATCGACCTTACTTATTGCCGCGATGTATTCTTTTTATAATGCCGGTAGTGGAACTAATAAAAGCAATCATATGTACCGCCTTGGGCCTGTTCATCAGGGTATTTTGGAGAGAGGTTGTAAAACAGGTTCATTTTTTTATATGATATGGCCTTCTCATGTTGGAGCTTTTTCATCAATAATTGGAAAACACAGTTCTAAATTTGATAGTTCAGATTTTCCTTTTTCCTATATTTCTGAAAAAAACGGACTAAGCAAAATTGCAATAGGCTTGAATTTTTTTAATGCAGGAACATGGCGCGATAAACTAAAATGGCCCAAGCGGGATAAGAGGAAAATAAAAAACAAAACCGATCTGATTATTTTTAATACTCTATCACCCTATACAATAAAAAAAGTTATTAATGGCCTTAATATTTTAGAGGATCTTGAAAAAAATCAATCTATTGGAAAAGAATATATTGAATATCAGGGAATCAATATTAAACTTTCTCAAATTAGTAGTTACAAACAGAACTATGAACTAATCATAACAAAATATTTAGGAGAGAAAGTAATTCAACAACTATCAGAAAGTGATTTTAAGTCATCATTTATCAGAACAAAAACATTTTTGAAAAACGATAGATGGGCGGATATTGCCGGCCTGATTGCACCCTGTGAAGAAATAGACAGATTGATTGAAGACATTGAAAATGATTCTCTTAATTCAATTGAAACTATTAATCGAAGGATAAAACATATTTATACCAACTATGAGGTTCTTGAATGGCAGTGGGTTTTATTAATACTTGAGAAAAGGTTTAAAAAAGAAACTAAGAATTTTATAACAGATGATATAAAACAATTAATTCTTGAATTGAAAGAGATTAACAAGAAATTTACAGAACTTGTTCTAAAAGATGCCAAAAAGGAATTTAATAAAGACACTCAAATTGGATATGGTTTTGATGGCAACGAATCTACACGACATGATGATTTTTTAAATGTCAGGGGTAGTTACCAGAATAATAATTTTGTTAAACAGATGGAAGCTGAATTAATAAACAGCAATAAACTGGCAGATACGGTTATTGGAAATCTATAAATCTTCTTTACTTATTCCATTTCCATTGAGCTTCCCCATTTTTTATTTGGAGTATCTGACATAACAAATCTAAGCTCACCACCATTCATTATACTTTTATATGTTATGTATGAATTTTTATATGGATTTCCATTGAGGGTAACTGATTGGATATACATATTTTCATCAGAAACATTTTCTGCAATTACAATGAATTTTTTCTCATTTTCAAGATCGATAATAACCTTATCAAAAATTGGCCTGCCAAAAATAAAATTACCATCAGCGGCATTTACAGGATAAAATCCAATACTACTCAATACGTACCATGCCGACATTTGTCCACAATCATCATTGCCACTAATACCATCCGGGGTATTTGAATATAATGTGCTTAGTATTTCATTTACTCTTTCCTGAGTTTTCCAGGGCTTTCCTGCATAATTATATAAATAAGCTACATGATGGCTCGGTTCATTACCGTGAGCATACTGACCTATTAAGCCGGATATATCAGCAGATGAATTTTCTCCTTCAACACTGGTATTTTGTTCAAAAAGAGAATCCAGTTTGGCTATAAAATTATCAGCTCCTCTGTGTAATTCAATAAGCCCATATACATCGTGAGGGACAAACCAGCTATATTGCCAGGCATTTCCTTCGGTATATTCATCTTCACGATGGTTAGAATATAAAGGATTAAAGCCTTCCTTCCATTTTCCATCAGAATTTTTACCACGCATAAAACCCGTTTTCAGATCAAAATGATTTCTGTAAAATCCGGCTCTTTTAGTAAACCTTTGATAATCTTCTTCTTTCCCCAGAGCTTTTGCCATTTGTGCAATACACCAGTCGTCATAACAATATTCAAGTGCTTTTGAAACAGATTCATTTTCAAGGTCTGCAGGAACATAACCAAATTCAGCAAAAGCTTTCAAGCCCCTGAAATCACGTTCAGCGCTTGCTTTCATTGCTTCATATGCCAGTTCAACATCAAAATCACCAATTCCTTTAAAATAAGCATCAACAATTACAGGAATTGAGTGATATCCAATCATACAATTTGTTTCACATCCTTCCAGTGTCCATATAGGGAGTTGTCCGCTTTCTTCATAATGAACTAACATGGCCTTAATCAGATCATTTACCAAATTTTTTTGAGTAATAGTTAACAATGGATGTAAAGCCCGGAAAGTATCCCATAAAGAAAAAACCGTATAATTTGTAAATCCGTTTTTCTTATGAACCTCCCTGTCGATACCACGCCATGTGCCGTCAACATCAGAAAAAAGTGTTGGTGCTATATAACTGTGATAAACAGCTGTATAAAAAGTTTCCTTTTTAGAAATATCTGATGATTCCACTTGAATTTTTGCCAGCTCTTTTTCCCATATATCTGATGCAGATGTTTTAACTGATTCAAAATCCCAATCCGGAACTTCTGAATTCAGATTTTTTAATGCCCCTTCAATGTTAGAAGGCGACAAACCTGTTTTTAAAAGAATTTGATTTTCTGTTTCTAAATCAAATTTAAAATATGCTCTGGCAAAACGGCTGGTAATTTTTTTATTGTTTTTCAAAAAAACAGTATCGTCAATCAGAAAATAATCAGAAATTTCTTCTGAGAACTCAATTGCAAAATA
>JBHOTF010000071.1:0-9367 GCA_042584005.1 Bacteroidota bacterium | reverse complement strand
CTTAGTTTTTCACCCTTTTCCATTATTTTGCCGGAGGGTAAAACAAATTTTGCCTTTTCAGGAATATTATCCAATCTTAACATTTTTTTTTCATCAGAAAATTTTTCCAGAGCCTTCACCAATTTAGAATTCAGATTGCTGAAATTATTTCTTCCAGCCTCTATCTCATTATTTAAACAAACTTTTATTTCTTCCGGAAATATTCCTGAACACAGCATATCCTCAATTAATAGTTTAAAAATATTTCCCCATTCATGGCCATGAGGTTTTATAAATCTATTATGTTGCTTCCATGCGATTAAATGGGCCATTTCATGTAAAAGAGTAATTAAAAATTCATATTTATTCAAATCTCCGTTAACACTTATTCTGGGCATCGATCCTTTTACAGGCGGCCTGAAATCGCCAAGTTTACTAAGCCTAGGTTTCGAAATAATTAATTGAGCATTATACCTGCTAAATACATCGTATATCAGATCTAATGAAAGTTCTGGAATATAAGCAGATAAAAGATTACTGAACTCAGATTTTTCCATAATCAAATATTATAAAAATATTCAGTATTTTAGCAGGTAATATGAAAAGAATTGAACTGTTTTTTAATATTGGCCGGTATTATGCTTTTATAAAGCGGGTTTTTTCAAAACCGGAGAAATCAAGAATATATATTAAACAAACCTTTTTTGAAATTGATAAACTTGGCATAGGATCATTAGGTATTGTTGCCATTATATCAATATTTATGGGTGCTGTAGTAACCCTTCAAACAGCAATAAATCTTGAAAACCCTCTGATTCCGGCTTTTTATATTGGCCTGACAACCAGAGACACTCTGATTCTGGAGTTTTCCTCTACTATTGTCAGTCTTATTCTTGCCGGTAAGGTTGGATCGAACATTGCTTCTGAAATAGGGACTATGAGAGTTACTGAACAGATAGATGCTCTTGAAATTATGGGCATCAACTCTGCATCATTTCTGACGCTTCCTAAAATTATTGCCTGCGTTTTAATTAATCCATTTTTGGTTATAATAAGTATTTCAATTGGAATAATCGGCGGATTTTTTGTTGTATCATTTACCGGTTTAATTACCATTCCGGATTATATTTTTGGAATACGATATGCATTCAACGGATTTTATATTGTTTATACATTGATTAAAACAGTAGCTTTTGCTTTCATAATTGCATCTGTTTCTTCTTACCATGGATATTATACAAATGGTGGGGCACTGGAAGTAGGACGTTCTAGCACAAAAGGTGTTGTTTATAGTATGATTGCTATACTAATTGCTAATTATTTACTCACTCAATTGCTTTTGGTATGATAAAACTTGATAATGTAAGCAAATCTTTTGGTGATAATACTGTTCTTGATAATATATCAGCATCATTTGAACAGGGTAAAACAAATCTTATTATAGGACAATCCGGTTCAGGAAAAACAGTATTATTAAAATGTATTGTAGGACTGCACGAAATAGATAAAGGGGCCATAATGTACGATGAAGGATTTTTTTCCGGCTTATCTTTTAAGAAACGGGCTCCTATTCGCAAACAAACGGGAATGGTATTTCAGGGTGGAGCATTATTTGATTCATCCACAGTTGAAGAAAACGTAATATTTCCTCTCGATATATTCACTAATATGAGTGCTGAAGAAAAACGCGACAGGGCAAATTTTTGTCTTAAAAGAGTAGATCTGGAAAATGTAAATAAGTTATATCCTTCAGAAATATCGGGAGGAATGAAAAAAAGAGTTGCTATTGCCAGGGCTATTTCCCTTAAACCGAAATATCTTTTTTGTGACGAACCTAATTCCGGCCTCGATCCGATTACTTCGAATATTATTGACAATCTGATCAAAGAAATCACCATCGACTACGATATAACTACTGTTATTAATACTCACGATATGAATTCAGTAATGGAGATTGGTGATAAAATCATTTTTATTTCCAAAGGAAAAAAATACTGGGAGGGAACGAAAGAAGAAATTCTTGAAACCAATGAGGAGGAACTGAATACTTTTATCTTTGCAACGGAACTGATGAAAAAAATCAGAAAAAACAAATGAAATGAACATGAATTTCATAGCTATGAAAAATAAAATCATTATTCTCTTTTTACTTTCAAGCTTATTTTTTGCCTGTAATAACAGTAGGCTTATAACTCCACCTGAAAATCTAATTAGTAAAGATAGCCTTATTTCTATTCTCATTGATATGCATATCGTTGACGGACAGGCCTTTCAGTTAAACACTCCCGGATCTTCATTTAATTTTGGTGCCGAATCGCTTTATGAATCAGTAATAAATAAACATGGTACAACACGTGCAATTTTTGATAGTAGTATTAATTATTATATGAAATACCCTGAAGATTTTGAAATAATGTACGAATCTGTAATAATTGAGCTAAGCAAAATTGAAGGAGAGCTGAAGAGGGATACTGCAACAATTAATTAAATCTCCACCTTTTTTCTGAAATATGAGAAAAATTTCTGCTAACTATATCTTCCCTGTTAATGGACCGCAATTAAAAAATGGTATTATTACTTTTCAGGATGATGGAACAATAACAGAGCTAACAGATACAAAAGGTCAGTTAAAGGAAATTTCTAAACTGGAGTTTTATAATGGTGTAATAGTTCCGGGATTTGTTAATTGTATCAGTAATTTCGACCTTTCATTTCTAAAAAATCAAATTTCAGCAGAAAATAAAATAATTACTGTTGGTAACGATAAGCCGGAATCAAATAAATCAACATCAATACTTGAAGAATTGAAAATTCTGGTAAATACTTACCCTGAAATCCCATTTTATACTATATTGAGATGGGCCACTTTAAATGGAGCAAAAGTTTTAAATATTGAAAAAAGATATGGTAGCATTGAGCCAGGGAAAAAACCAGGATTAAATCTTATTAAAAATTTCAATTTTGCTTCAATGAATATTCAAAATAACAGTTATATTGAAGTACTGGTATAACAAATATTAATTATTAACTCAAATGTCAACATTCTTATTCGATAAAATAATTTTTGGTCCGGTATTCAGCCGGCGTTTAGGAGCTTCTCTTGGAATAAATCTTCTTCCCAATAATTCAAAATTATGTAATTTCAATTGTATTTATTGTGAATGCGGATGGACACCGGGTGAAGGGGAATTAGAAAAAAAGATGCACTCAAGAAAGTCAGTACAAGAATCACTGGCTGAAAAGCTTTCAGACATGAAAAATTCATATGAGGGCCTTGATGTTATTACTTTTGCAGGAAACGGTGAACCTACACTTCATCCTGATTTTGCAGAAATAATTGATGATACAATTGTATTAAGAAACAAATATTTTCCTGAAGCCGGAATTGCAGTTTTATCAAATGCAACAATGCTTCATAATGCTAATATTGTTGAAGCACTTAAAAAAGTGGATCAAAATATATTAAAACTCGATTCATCCAATTTAGAAACAGTTAATCTGATTAATCAACCAAGAATTAAATTTAATATTAATACTCTTGTAAAACAGTTGCAGCAATTTGAAAAGAACCTAATTATTCAAACTCTGTTTTGTAAAGGAGAAAGAAATGCAAAAAAATTCGATAATGGTTCAGAAGCAGAAGTAGATGCATGGCTGGAACTGATCAAAGAAATAAAGCCAAAAGAAGTTATGATTTATACATTTGCCAGATCAGCACCAAAACAGAATTTAGAGAAGATAAAGCCGGAAAGACTTTTTGAAATAGGAGAAAAAGTTGAATCTCTTGGTATTCCGGTTCGAATTTCAGAGTAGTAGAACATCTAAAATAATGTTATACTTAAGTGTTTACGAAAAAAATATTAGTTGCACCTCTTGATTGGGGACTAGGACATGCCAGCCGCATGATACCGGTAATAACAATGTTGTTATCGCATGGTGCTGATGTTATAATTGCAGCAGATGGCCATGGTTTTGAATTACTTAAAAAAGAATTTCCCGGACTTAAATTTATCCGCCTGTCCTTTCCAAAAATAAAATACTCGCGTCGGCAATATCTTATTTCTAAATTTATTTTTTTTAGTCCAATAATTCTATTTGGAATAATCAGGGAACATTTCGTTTTGAAGAAAATAATAAAACAGGAAAATATTGATATTATTATTTCTGACAACAGATATGGCTTATGGCATAAAAAAATAAAATCAATATTTATCAGCCATCAGTTAATGATAAAATTGCCACTATGGTTAAAATTTGCTGAATATATTCTGCATTTAATATTATTAAAATTAATAAACAGGTTTGATATTTGCTGGATACCCGATTTTGAACATAAGGGTGGTTTGTCGGGCGATTTATCACATAAATTTTCTATTCCCGCGAAATCTCTATTCATTGGACCCTTATCCCGATTCAAAAATATAAAAGCATATACCAGTCCGGTTATTCGTGATGTCCTGATAATATTATCCGGCCCTGAACCTCAAAGAACAGTGCTGGAAGAAATATTAATAATTCAATTGAAAAACACAAAACTCAATACTCTGATTGTAAGAGGCTTACCTGGCTGTAAGGAAATTAATTCACCAGCTGAAAATATAAAATTCCTTTCTTATCTTTCTTCGGAAAAATTATTATCTGAAATACACAAATCAGAGATTATCATTTGCAGGGCAGGATATTCTTCTATAATGGATTTATTTACAATTAATAAGAAAGCAATAATAATTCCTACTCCCGGGCAAACGGAACAGATATATCTTGGAAAATTCTTAAATGATAAAAAAATGTTCTATTCAGTTAGTCAAAAAGATTTCAAACTAAATGAAGCTATAAACAAATTAGCTGATTATTATCCTGCAAAAAAATTCAAGCCGGATAATACTCTGGAAAATGAAATAGAAAAATTATTCTCTGCTTAATTTTGCCAATAACTTAACAACTTTTTGTATATCTGCATCAGGCATTCTTCCCTTGCATATATATCTGACTATCCGCTGCTTATCTACAATAATTATGCTATATGAATCATCATCCAGCCCCCATTGATTTCTCAATACAGCTTCAGTATCAAACAAAATTGTTGTATCATACTTTTTTGCTTTGTTGCCTGCTATCTTTTTAATGAGAAAATTAGGTTTCCATGAGGCTTTACAATCAACGATACCAAAACCTTTATAACCATCTCTTAGAATTGTGCCATCATCTGCTGCAACATCAATAACATCATTAAAATGATCGTTCAAATCAGATACATCAGGATCGACATAATTAATTTGTAATACTTTTCCCGGCCACGATCTCATTGAAAACATTTTTTTATTGGAATCAGGAAATTTCCATGCTGAGGCTTTCTTACCAACTTCTAACTGGCAAAAACCTATTGATGAAATAAAAAATACTGATAATAATAAAACAATAGTTTTTTTCATAATAGCTTAAGTTAAATTATTAATAATTGTAGAAATTATTCTTTATCTGTATGATAATACTATTTGTAAAGATAAAATAAGAGATGAATAATAAAAAAGTAATTAATTAATAATTCGGAAATCCATTTGTTTTTTTTGCATACTAATTCTTACAATCTCTATCAATACATTATCTCCAAGAGTATATTTTTTGTTTGTACGTTTGCCGATAATGCAATAATTTTTCTTATCCAGTTCATAAAAATCATCATCAAGTTCACGCATGGGAACCATTCCTTCGCATTTATTCTCAATTATTTCAACATATATCCCCCATTCGGAAACTCCTGAAATTAATCCTGAGAATTGTTTCCCGACTTTATCAATTAAAAATTCCAATTGTTTATATTTTACAGATGCTCTCTCAGCACTGGTTGCCTTATCCTCCATGTTTGAACAATGTTCACACTGTTTTTCGATATTTTCAGCATCCACATTTTTCCCATCCAACAAATATTTATATAATAATCTGTGTACTATCATATCGGGATATCTTCTTATAGGAGATGTGAAATGTGTATAGTGCTTAAATCCAAGCCCATAATGGCCAATATTGTTTGTAGAATAAACTGCCTTAGCCATAGTTCTGATGGCAATTGTTTCAAGCATATTCTGTTCTGCTTTTCCTGAGATATCCAGTAATAATTTATTAATCGATTTTGATAACTGCTGTTGATGATCTGTTTGAATAGAATATCCGAACTTCCGGGCAAGATTTGAAAAATCAGCTAACTTTTCTTTATCCGGTTCATCATGTATTCTGTAAACAAAAGTTTTCCGGTCGGATTTTTTATTTGGTCCGGCAATTTTTTCTGCTACGTACTTATTTGCCAGCAGCATAAATTCTTCAACCAGCCAATTTGCTTCTTTTGCTTCCTTGAAATATACCGAAATAGGCACATTTTTATTATCAAGTTTAAATTTCACCTCTTCTCGTGCAAAAGCAAATGAGCCCTTATCAAAACGTTGTTTACGGAAATCCTCAGCAAGCTTATTCAATAAAATAATTTCTTCAGAAAAATCTCCAACACCACTCTCTATAATATCCTGTGCCTCATGGTAATTAAAACGCCTGTCGGATAAAATAACAGATTTGCCACACCAAACATCAATAATTTTCGAGTTATTATCAATTTCAAAAACAACAGAAAAGCATAGTTTTTCTTCATTTGGCCTTAAAGAACAAATTTTATTTGACAGGCACTCGGGCAACATTGGTACAACACGATCAACCAAATAAACAGATGTAGCTCTTTGATAAGCTTCTTTATCAATTGCAGAATTTTCTTTAACATAATGTGTTACATCTGCAATATGAATTCCGATTTCCCAATTATTATTTCTAAGTTTTTTAACTGATAATGCATCATCAAAATCTTTTGCATCTTCAGGATCAATCGTAAATGTTGTGGTTTTACGAAAATCTTTTCTTTTTAAATATTCTCCCCTGTCAATTTTATCTTCAATTTTCTCTGCAATTTTTTCCACCTCTTTATTGAACTTATAAGGGAATCCGTATTCGGTAAGTATAGCATGCATTTCAGTTTCATTCACTCCCGGTTCACCAAAAACATCAACAATTTCTCCAAAGGGGTTTTTTGCCGAATCAGGCCAGTCGAGTATTCGGGCACTAACTTTATTGCCATTTTTTGCATCTTTTAGTTTATTGCCGGAAATGAACAAATCGTAAGGCATTTTTTTATTATCACATATTAGAAAAGCATTATCTCCGGAAATTTCTAAAACCCCGGTATATAATTTTTCTGGTCGGGAAATAATTTCTGTAATCTGGCCCTCAAGTCTTCTGGCGCTTTTGCCAGCAAAAAGATAAACCTTTACTATATCTTCATAATATGTTTCATCATTATCTGGTTCACCGTAATCTTCAGCATCAAATAATATTATATCAATACCTATTTCAGGTGGGTTTTGTGCCAGATGACGCCCTATTTCCATCAAAACACCAACTCCACTCCCTCCATCATTAGCACCATCAATAGGGGTATTCCACAGAGTAGAATCTTCTTCCATGTCGGCATAAGGCCTTGAATCCCAATGAGCAAACAGAATAACACGTTCTTTATTCGATGGATTAAACTGAGCAATAATATTAGTAATATTCAACATTGTTCGATTGTAAGCCATAACCTGAGCTTTTTGTTCAATAACTTCAGCTCCAAGATTTCTAAAATAAGAAGCCAGGTATTTTGAACAGGCCTTATGAGCCTCTGAGTTTGGAACTCTGGGCCCAAAACTAACTTGCTTGTTTATATATGACCAGGCCGAATCAGCATTAAATTCTATTTCTACAATTTTCTGGGTTTTTCCTGGTTTAAGATTGTTTTTATTGGGAGCTTTGTTATTATTGTTATTACACCCGGAAAGAATAATAATTAAACAAAGTAGATATATAATTTTCTTTAGCATAAGAATATTTATTAAAATTTAACTGCTTATTCTATTTCCCATTCAAAACCATCTTTTGTGTCCTTGATAATAACTCCCAGTTTGTGCAGCTCAATACGAATTTTATCAGATGTAGCATAATTCTTCGAAGCTTTAGCATCAATACGCATATTCAACAATAAGTTTATCAGTTCTGATGTTAAATTATCTCCTTCATTGCTTTTCTCACCTTCACTCAAACCCAGTATTTCATTTACAAAGTTTTTATATAAATCTTTAAGTGTTTGAAGATCATCTTTGTCTATTGTTTCTGCTCCATCTTTAATGCTGTTTATCATTCTTACTCCATCAAATAAATGAGATATTAATACAGGAGTATTAAGATCATCATTAATAGCACTAAAACATTTATTTTTCAAAGCGGTAGTATTTACAGATGATTTATCTGAAATACTAAGGCTATTGAGAGTATTCATTCCTTTGAATAATCTTTGAAGTCCTTTTTCGGAAGCAATAAGTGCTTCATTGGAAAAATCAAGAGTGGAACGGTAATGTGCCTGAAGAATAAAAAATCTGATAGTCATCGGAGAATATGCCTGATCAAGCAATTTATGCTCACCTGAAAAGAATTCATTTAATGTGATAGAATTGCCAAGAGATTTTCCCATTTTCTGGCCATTAAGGGTGATCATATTATTATGCATCCAGTATTTTACGGGTTCTTCACCATTAGCTGCAACCGACTGGGCAATTTCACATTCGTGATGAGGGAAAAGAAGGTCCATTCCTCCACCATGAATATCAAATTTTCTTCCAAGATACTTAGATCCCATAGCCGAACATTCCAGATGCCAACCAGGAAATCCATCGCCCCATGCTGATGGCCAGCGCATTATATGAGAAGGTTCAGCTTTTTTCCATAATGCAAAATCAAAACTGTTCTTTTTTTCCTGTTGTTTGTCTAATTCTCTTGAGCTGCTTATTAAATCTTCAATTTTTCTTCCGGAGAGTTTCCCGTAATTATGATTAGTATTATATTTTTCAACATCAAAATATACAGAACCGTTCATTTCATATGCAAATCCGTTTTTCAGTATTTTTTCAATTAATAATATCTGATCAATAATATGCCCTGATGCCCTGGGTTCAATACTAGGATTACAAACATTAAGATCAGACATATTTTTGTGATAACTGTTAGTATATTTTTGAACAATTTCCATGGGCTCAAGATTTTCAAGAACTGCTTTTTTTGCAATTTTGTCTTCTCCTTCATCTGCATCGTTTTCAAGATGTCCTACATCGGTAATATTTCTAACATATCTGACCTTATATTTTAAATATTTTAAATATCTTAATAAGAGGTCAAATGTTATTGACGGACGAGCATGGCCCAGATGTCCTTCACCGTATACAGTAGGCCCGCAAACGTATAAACCAACAAAAGGAGGATTAATAGCCTCGAACAATTCCTTTTTTCTTGATAAAGAACTGTATATATGTAATTTACT
>JBHOTF010000070.1:0-9821 GCA_042584005.1 Bacteroidota bacterium | reverse complement strand
GAGATTATATAAGAAAGTATAGCCCTTTAGCTGTCAGGGAGATGGAAAAAAGCGGAATTCCGGCCAGTATAACTTTAGCACAGGGCATTCTTGAATCGGGTAGTGGAAATAGTACTTTGGCCAGGAGATCAAACAATCATTTTGGTATTAAATGTCATAGCACCTGGGAGGGTGAATCCTTTAATTTTGATGATGACAGGGAAAATGAATGTTTTAGAAGCTATAAAACTGTTGAAGAATCCTTTCGCGATCACACTACCTTTTTAACATCTTCAAGCCGGTATGCCCAATTATTTGGTTATGGAAGAGATGATTACAAGTCATGGGCAAAAGGTCTTAAAAGAGCAGGTTATGCAACAAATCCCGATTATCATAATTTGTTAATACGGATAATTGAAGAAAATAAGTTATTTCTTTTTGATAGTGGAAATACTGATAGTGGAATAATTGCTCAAGATGAGCTGGGAGAAATTATTGTAAGTAAAAGTAATATTATTAATGCCTTTGGCAGAGAAATACATAATAAGAACAGGATTGATTATGTTATTGCAAGAAAGAGTGATAATTTCAGAATACTAACTGATGAACTCGATCTTTTGTCCTGGCAATTGGGAAAATATAATGAATTATCAAACCCTGATAAACTTATTGAGGGAGAGATAATTTATATTCAGCCGAAAAGAAAACATGCAGAAAAACGTTTCGGATATCATATTGTTCAGGAAAATGAAACAATGTATTTCATTAGCCAGAAATATGGAATAAAATTAAAACGTTTATTTTGGATAAACAGGATGCCATTTGGTAGCCAACCAGGCATTAATGACAAATTATACTTAAGAAAAAGGATTAAGAAGGTTAAAAGTCAGCCTAAGGTATAGCTGGATAGATTCTGAAAACCTCTAAGAAATTCCTGTATTTCCATTCTTTTTTTTCCTGCTGTTTGTATTTCCAGAATATTAACAGAATCTGTACTGCAGCAGATTTCCAGGTAGGTTTTTCCATCTGTTTCCATAACACCAGCTTCACCGGATATTTTTTTTTCACCAATCTCCGACTTGTATATTTTCATCAGAATTGTCTGATTATCAGAAGATAATAATCTTGTCCAGGCTCCCGGATAAGGGCTTAAGCCACGAATAAAATTATGTACATTAATATTTGGTTGATTCCAGTTTATTTGACAATCCTCCTTAGAAATTTTTGGTGCAGGTTTAAGTCTGCGATTGTTTTTTTCATGATCTGATTGACTTATTGTCGAAACATTTCCATCAGCAATAAGGGCAATGGTCTTTATTAACAGATCTGCACCGGCTGTTTTAAGTTTGTCGTGAAGATCACCTGCAGTTTCGTTAACTCCAATATTTAGCTTCTTTTGTAGAATGATTTTACCTGTATCAATTTCTTTATCAATAAAAAAAGTTGTTAGCCCACTCTCCTTTTCACCATGTATTATTGCCCAGTTTATAGGTGCTGCTCCCCTATAGTCGGGAAGTAATGAAGCATGTAAATTAATTGTGCCGAATTCCGGGAGTTCCCAGACAACTTCGGGTAACATTCTAAAAGCTACAACTACGAATAAGTTTCCGTTGAAGGCCTTTAGTTCATTAATAAAGTTCTGATCTTTAAGCTTCTCCGGCTGAAGAAGTTTAATGTTCTTTTCTATACAATATTTCTTTACTGATGAAGGAATGAGTTTGAGGCCTCTTCCTGAAGGCTTGTCGGGTGCTGTTATTACTCCGGCAATATTAAGACCTTTTTCGTATATTGTTTTCAGACTTTCAGTTGCAAAGTCGGGCGTACCCATGAATACGATTCTAAGGTCTTTCATATTTATTAAAACAGATTTTAATTCTCCTTATTTTCTTTTTTATCGGGATCGGCCATTAACAGAGTATGGCCCATTTTTTTCTGTTTGGTTTCCAGATAGAAATGATTATGTTCATTTGGTTCTACCTCGAGATTAACATTTTCAACAATCTCAAGCCCGTATCCAATAAGGCCGGCTCTTTTTTTAGGGTTATTTGAAAGAAGCTTGATTTTGCGCACTCCAAGGTCACGAAGAATCTGAGCACCAACACCATAGTCGCGTTCGTCATCTTTAAATCCAAGGTCTATATTTGCTTCTACTGTATCTCTTCCATTTTCCTGAAGTTTGTATGCAGCAATTTTATTAAAAAGTCCGATTCCGCGGCCCTCCTGATCCATATAAATAACAACCCCTTTTCCTACTTTATCAATTTTTTCCATTGCTTTATGAAGCTGTGGTCCACAATCGCAACGTAATGAGCCAAAAATATCTCCTGTAACACATGAAGAATGCACTCGTACCAGTACAGGTTCATTTTCTTCCCAGCTACCTTTTATTAATGCTACATGTTCTTGTCTTGTAGTTTTTTGTACGTATGGAATTAGTTGAAAAGAACCATAATCGGTTGGCAATTCCACTTCCTGTCCTCTAATAATTAAACTCTCGTCTCTTAATCTGTGTGCAATCAAGTCTTCAATAGAAATAATTTTAAGGTCGAATTTTTTAGCAATAAGCATTAGTTCCGGAAGCCTGGCCATAGAACCATCTTCATTCATTATTTCTACCAATACACCACCTGGTTTTAATCCGGCTAATCTTGTCAGATCGAGTGCGGCTTCAGTATGCCCGGCTCTTCTTAAAACGCCTTTTTCTTTTGCTTTAAGTGGAAATATATGTCCCGGCCTTCCCAGGTCTGATGGTTTTGACGAGGGATCTACCAATGCTTTTATTGTTTTTGCCCTATCGCTTGCTGATATACCTGTTGTACAACCAGATCCTATAAGGTCAACTGAAACAGTAAAAGGGGTTTCATGTAAAGATGTGTTTTTTCCGACCATTAGTTCAAGATCAAGCTCTTCACAACGACTTTCTGCAAGAGGTGTACATATTAAGCCACGGCCATGAGTAGCCATAAAGTTTACAATTTTAGGAGTGGTTAATTCTGCAGCACAAATAAAATCACCTTCATTCTCTCTATGTTCATCATCAACTACAATTATTACTTTCCCTGCTTTGATATCTTCAACAGCTTCCTCAATAGTGTTCAGTTTATTACTGATTTCTTTTTGTTGGTTCCCAGACATTTGATTTTACTCCTTTTAAATATTTATAAAATCCGATTAATAAAGCCAGATTCATACTATAAAAATGTGAAACGAACCGCAAAACTATAATATGTAAATGTATTTTCCTCAGAAAAATATCGAATAATGGCCACAATAACGAAGCCAAATATAAAACTAGTAGCAGAAGATAGAGGAAGTTGCTGAATGCCAGATATGTAAGAGTGAAAAGAATTATTAATAAAAAGAAGGGTCCGAACCATCTTAATACTTTATGTGACAAAAAAGCGAAAGCTCTACCTTTATATGGAGGCCATAAAAGTGCTTTGAAAGTTTCCAGATTCTGAAAGTTTCCTGTAGCTATTCTTATTTTTCTTCTAAATTCAATTCCCGGGTCATTTGATACATCTTCATACACCCTGGCTTTTAAATTATTTATACAGGAATAATTTTTCTCAAGAATTTTCATATTAATATAAAAATCGTCTACAAGGTAATTTGGCGGGACATGGCAATATAATTCTTTTCTTATGGCGTAACAACCTCCAAAAGGTCCCATCATTGCACCCCAGATTAATCCTTCTCTGTTTTTTATCAGGACTTCTCTTGATATATATGCCTTTTCCTGTAATGAAATACCTTCTTTTTTAAGGCCTTTATTTATCATATTTGTGTCGACAAGGCCGCAATTCTTATCTTTGAAATATCTTGCTAGCTCAAAAATAGTATTAACATCAAATATAACATTGGCATCAGAAAGAATAAGAACATCGCCTTTTACTATATCATAAAGTTGATTAATGATATTGCCTTTGCCTTGTCGTGATGTGAAATTTTTAAAGATAAGTCTGTCCTTATATTTTCCGGCAGAAAGTTTTTCCATTATCTCGTTGGTTTTATCGGTAGAATTATCTGAGCCGACAATAACTTCCAGTTTATCTTCGGGATAATTATTAGAAAAAATACTTTCTATTTTTTCACGAATCACTTCTTCTTCATTAAATAGCGACATTAATATACTTACCCCGGGTAGTGAATCGTCGTGATGAAAAATATCGGATTTTTGTTTTTTCTTTTGTGCAAGTATTATAAGCAATGCCGGGTACAACACATATGAATGGAAGATAGCAAAAATAGAAAGCCAAAAAAGGATAACAGCAATCATCTTATAATTGTGATTTATAAAAATCAATAAGAGAATTTGAGATTATTTTATTGTCAAAATTCTCAGTGACAAATTTAACTGCATTTTTTCCAATTTCCTCAAATAATTTATGATTTGATATAAGTTTTTCCAGTTGGCTGATAAACTCCTCTTTTGTATCGGCAATTATTATATCTTTTTCGTTAATACAGTTTATCCCTTCTGCACCAATAGAGGTAGAAATAATAGTTTTTCCAATAGCCATTCCTTCAATTATTTTAATTCGCATACCGCTTCCCGATAATAAGGGAACTATCATTATTGCTTTTTCACTCATGAATTTGTATGCGTTCTCGACCTCGCCAACATATTCTATATTGTTTTTATTCAGATTATTAATAAACCATTGAGGTGCATTCCGTCCGGCAATATAGAATTTAATATTATTATGTTTTTTTGTAACAGAAGACCATATATTATCGATAAACCATTTGATCCCTTCCTGATTTGGTCCCCAGTCGAGTGCTCCAATATGAAAAACCGAAGGGAAATCAGGTTTGTCAGATACAGATATAAGATCTTGTATATTAATTCCTGTTTGAGATACAAATACAGCTTTTTTATTGCCCAGATTTTGGTACACTTCAGCATCCCTATGGGTAATTGGAATTAACAGATCGTATTTATTCATGATCTGTAGTTTTAATCTTTTTATTCGGGCGGCCATATTCATCAGGTACAATCTTTTAATGCCAGGCTTGATTTGTTTAGCTGTTCTTTGCCATATTTCATGTTCAATATTATGCGATCTGAGAGCGATTAAAGCTCTGGAATGTTTTCTGATAATATTGATATATTGAGCCATATATAAACCTTCAATCTGTATTATATCGAATGATTCTTTATTTAAGAGGTTTATTAATTCCTTTTTACAATTCTTTGTAATAAATCGTTCAGCTATATAAGGTTTTTTCGTAAAGAACAGGTTAAAAAATGCTTTTGAAAATTTAAGATCTGTATTAACAATAACTGCATGAAACTGTATCTTTTCTGTCAGTTTTTCAGGAATTTCGTTCAGAGGAGTATAATGTTTGTTTGTATTAATGGC
Source organism: Bacteroidota bacterium (assembly GCA_042584005.1). Lineage (GTDB taxonomy): Bacteria > Bacteroidota > Bacteroidia > Bacteroidales > JBHOTF01 > JBHOTF01. The sequence continues at coordinate 4,476 of JBHOTF010000070.1, read as the reverse complement.
AAAAATATTTACCTGGTTGCCGGATTCAACAAAACCTTTTGATAAGTTTAAAGTGGCTATTGATCCACCGTCTTTTGGCGGGTATGGTAATTTATTGCACAGTTGTAATATCTTCATATCCTATTAACTAATAGTTGTCTCCTTATATTTTATATTTGATTATTCATTTTTTTTGAACTTTTGAATATATTTCTGAATGAAACTAAAATAGTTGTCAATATTCATCATACTCGATTCTTTTGTGGCTTTGTATGTCAGGAAAAAGCCAACAATAATAATAATTAAAGTTGATATCCACATTCCCAGGTCTGCGGACAAAGTACCAACCCTTGCATATTTTTCTCCTGTGATAGAAATAATATAATAAATAAGGAAAAATAACACTGAAACTACAACTGGCATTCCCATACCTCCTTTACGAATAATAGCTCCGAGAGGAGCCCCGATAAAGAAAAATATCAGGCATGCTATAGATAATGTAAATTTTCTATGCCATTCTATTTCATATTTATGAATATTTTTTCGGAATTCATGCATTCTTTTTTTTGTGTCGTCAATATTATTTTTTGCTTCTCTTGCAAATTGAAGAGCTTTACCAAGAATGAATTCTTTTTTCTCAAGATTAAATGTATTAAAAAGACTATCAGTATTTATTATCTTTACAGAATCGATGAACTCTTTGTCAAAAGCCTTTATTTTTTCCCTTTCCATTTCTCTTGAGGTAATATTATAATATCCTTTGTTAATATGTCGTTTAATATATAGTTCTTCTCTTCTGATTTCGGCAGAATAAAGCGAATCAATGGCATGATCTAATTGGTTTATATTAAGCATCATAAAAAGGCCTTTATAAAGATTTTCACTCGATCTTTCCAATTCATTTCCAGGAATAGTAAGAATTATTTCCTGATGTTCAAAATTATCTCTTCTAAAGGGGTATCTTTTACGGTATCTCCGTTTAGTTTCCTCTTTTTCTTCATAAATATTTAAACCGTTATACAAAGAAAGTACGATGAATCGCTTATCATCACTTACCTGCAAATGCCCGGAATCGGCTTTTGTTAATATTGTATTTCCCTTATTATCGGTATGATCATAGATCATAATATCATAAAGGGTATTATTTTTATTATTCTTTCTTCCGATCCTTATACTATATCCTTGTATTGTATTATCAAAAACACCTTCTTTCAGTACAAATTCAGGCCTTTGTTGTCGAATATCTCTTAATAAGGTATAAAATTTAAGATTTGCTTTTGGTTCAATATAATTGGCAAAATAGAAAGCGCAGACACTTAATATTATATGAAAAACAATTAAGGGCTTCATTATAGTGATTAACGAAATACCTGATGATTTAATAGCTACAAGCTCATATTTTTCCCCCAGGTTTCCGAATGTCATGATCGAGGAGAGTAGAATTGCCAGAACAAGGGCCATTCTCACCAGCCTTGCTGATGTATAAATCATTAATTCTGCCAGGATCTTAATTTCCAGTCCTTTACCAACTAATTCGTCAATCCATTTCCATAAAAACTGCATTAACAATAGAAATATTGCAATAAAAAAAGTGAGGGCCAGTGGTCCGAGATAAGATTTTATTACCAGCAGGTGAAGTTTTTTCATTTTAATATTCCGGTTCCCTATTTCTTTATTTGGGAACGAAGGTAAATTAACTTTTTTTCTTGATCGATAAGATCTGCCTGAAAAATATAAAATAATTATTAAAGAATGAAGTTTTTTCATTATACAGAAGAAACCGGGTTATTTATGACAAACGAAGTTTGATAGATTTTTATTGGATAAGAATTATGGAAAAGAATAATTATAAGCCAAGAATATTTTTTAGTGCTTTTATTTGAGTATCCCAAAGTTCGATAGAATCTTCCATCTCATCTTCTTCGGCAAAATCGGTAATAATAAGGGCAACATCACCAGTCAGGTCTTCAATATTAATACGGAACTCGAAATAATAATCTTTATTTTCGTCATCCAGCCATTTAAATTTTACAGCTTTATTTTCTTTAACATAGCATAGTTCAGCGTTCTGTTCATTTCCTTCCCAGATAAAAATAAATGATTTTCCTTTAATTAATACATCATCCGCAAACCATTCTGCAAGTCCGTCAGCAGTACTTAACCGGTGGAACAGAATTTTAGGTGAAGAGTTTATAGTATATTCGAGTTCAAATTTCTTTTTTTCAGTCATTATTGTGAGTCTTATTAATTAAATAATAATTGCGACCATTTGCAATATAAAGAAAATAAGTTGAATAAAAAACAATATGAAATAATGATTTTTTGAATTATGTATTATATTTGCATCCTCAATAATTGGCGAGGTAGCTCAGATGGTTAGAGCGCATGATTCATAATCATGAGGTCTCGGGTTCAATTCCCGATCTCGCTACGACAAGGCAAAAAAGCCCGACTAGTCGGGCTTTTTTGTAATATACCAAAACAAGAAGCTCCCCCCCCCCCCGGGGAATCACCGCAGGTAATTCCTCGTTTGTTCAATCAAACCCTTCCAGATTTAAGCCAATTTCTCCGCTTCTAAGTAGCAAACCTCATCTGAAAATAAAAGTGGGTTATTTCTGGGACTGCCAAATTACAGAATTGAGGTTACAAATAACATGGGAACAGAGCTACTATAAACATTCAGCAAAATATAGTGATCCTCTCATTGAACAAGCATGTGTTTGGTGTCAACTCATATAACAAGTTAGGCTTACCAAACGTATTTACAATTCTTCATCCCTGTTTTCTCCACACAATTTTTGCATGGATAAATCTTTATGATCTTTTTATCCTTAAATCCACGAGAATTATACTCAATTTCAAATTTACTTTTTTGCACAGCACCAAATGTTTTTACAAAAACTGCTTTACCTGAGTTTCTTATTATATTTCCTTCTATGTCAAGACATAGCCACATCGGATTATTAGATCTTCCATATGCATCATAAACCTCATTGTGGATTATATTGCCTTTTACAAGATCTGTTATTGCCTCTCCCATTTTTTGAGTGGGATTAGACGCATTGAAATAAAAATCCTTTTTCGCCACCTCTTGCCCTTTTGTATTCTTTAATATTAATGAATTTTCGCGGCCATATGAATCATAATTCACTATTGCTACAATACAAGTCAAATTGGCTATCACTTCTAATGCCTGTGGACGAGCTTTTATAGCTATTTGATCCTGCGAAGATACAATGATGTTAGCAGCTTTAAGCTTTAGATCATCGTTATCGATACTCAAGTCATCGTTATCGATACTCAAGGTTTGAATATAGAGTTTAATGGCTTCTGGATCAGTTACCTGCATTTCAAGTAATACCTTAACTGCCTGTGTGTTTTTAGGCCAATCTTCTTGAGCTGCAATGATAAGATGTTCAATGACTTTCTCACATTTTAGCGAAACTAAAGCTTGTTCTGCAAGGTTACGTTCGGTTGCATTTTCACTCGTTAATAAAACAATAATAAGAGGCTCAATCGATCTAGGATCCTGGATTTTACCTAAAGTCTTAATTACTCCCTCACGAGTACTAGAAACTTCATGATGTAATGCCGAAATCAGAGGATCAACTGCAGTTTTATCCATTAAAATCAATTTTTCCCAATCCTCAATTGCAATAAAATAATTCACCGAATCTTCGAAATTCTCTGGATGATATTCTATTTCTTTTAATAATCCCCTAATATTAAATTGATATGATTCAAAAAATGTTGTGATGCCTAGTTTTTTCTCTTCTTCCGATCGACTTCGAAATTCTGTTCGTCTATTTTTATCGATACGTGGTTTTTTAAAATTTTCAAAATCTGGATCTGCAAAGAAAGACTCCGAATCTTTTAAATATTCTATTAAAGGCTTAACAGCAGGTTCTCCAATTTTAAGATATTTGTTTTCGTTACCCGGCCAAGAATAACCATTGGGTTGTGATCTAAAAATCATGAACTTAATTGCCTTGAAAGTCCCTATTTTGCCTAAAACCTCATCCAACTTCCAGCTCTTCCCAAAAAGAAAATAGAGATCTTTAACAATCGGATCCCCAATTTTAATCAATTCAATCTGATCACGTACCCACCAATCTTCATCTGTAAAAAATGAACCCGCCTGTTCTACATCTTCACTATGCGGTTCTAACTTTTTTAAAGCAACCGCAATTTGAAGCCGAATAGTCACATTACTTGTAAGGTCAAATAGCTTAACTAGTGGCATTGAAGCAGATCGATCATTTATTTCTCCCAATGCAAAAACTGCAGTGCTTTTTACTTGTTCATTCTCGGATTCATCCATTAGAAATTTATTAATAATTGGTTTTACTGATCCCGGATCTTTCACCTCCCCAAGTAATTTAATACTTATAATCTTTTCTTCATTTGGGGCTTTATCAATTTCTTTTATAAATTTTTTTATGCCCTTCTCAGCTATCTCCTGTTTAATTTTTGAAAGATTAGTTTCTTGAGAATGTG
>JBHOTF010000069.1:0-11388 GCA_042584005.1 Bacteroidota bacterium | reverse complement strand
GTCCACAAAATCCTCTTAAAAAAAAATCGACTTTACTTAACGATCATCACAGGCTTCATCTTCTTGAACTGGCAATAAATGACAGTCCGCTTTTTCGTATATCAGATATTGAATTTAAACTCCCAAAACCATCTTATACAATTGACACCTTAACATATTTACAGGAGAAATTTCCTAATATGAAATTTTCATTAATTATGGGTTCTGACGGACTTGATAGTTTTTCGAAATGGAAAAATTACCAGGTAATACTTAATAATTATGAAATTTATGTATATCCCAGGCCCGGATTATTGAAAAGTGATTTTCTAAAACAGGAAAATATTCATCTTATTGATGCTCCTCAAATGGAAGTTTCATCAAGTTTCATTAGAAAGGCTATTGCTAATGGAAAGGACATTCGCCATTTTCTGGCTCCTGAAGTTTACAATTATATTATTGAAATGAATTTTTACAGAAAATAATCAATATGGAATCAAATGTTAACCGAAGAAAATTTTTAAAAACCGCAACTATTGCAGGTGTTGGAGCAATTGTAGTTCCTAATATTGCCCTTGGAAAAAAGAAATACAATAAAGATAAAGTGAGAATTGGATTTATTGGTATTGGTGGACGGGGCAGAAGTCATTTAAGTCAGATCTTACAGAGAGACGACGTTGAGGTGCCTGCAATGTGCGATATTGATCCGGAAGCAGTAAAAAAAGCACAGGATTTACTAAAAAAATATGAAAGGAATGAGGCAGAAATATATTCAGATAGTGAATATGCTTATAAAAAGATGGTCACTCGTGATGATTTAGATGGCATTATCATTTCTACACCATGGTTGTGGCATACGCCTATGGCTATTGATGCGATGAAAGCTGGTAAATTTGTTGGTGTTGAGGTTTCTGCTACAGTTTCATTACAGGATTCCTGGGATCTTGTTAACACATACGAAGAAACAGGTTCACATTGCATGATACTCGAAAATGTATGTTACCGTCGTGATGTTATGGCTGTTCTTAATATGGTAAAAAAGGGAATGTTTGGTGAAATTCTTCACGGACGTTGTGGATACCAACACGATTTGAGAGGCGTAAAATTTCAACCGGGATTAAAATTCAGCAAAGGATCGAGAGGAGAAGCAAGATGGAGAACAGAACATTCAATAAAGAGAAATGGTGATGTATATCCTACACATGGCCTTGGCCCTATTGCAACAATGATGGATATAAACAGGGGTAATCGTTTTGAATTTCTTACTGCGACAGCAACTAAGGCAAGAGGACTTCACGATTATATTATTAAAAAAGGTGGAAAGGATCATCCATATGCCGATATTAAATTCAAACTGGGCGATGTTGTTACTTCTGTAATTAAAACTGCCCGTGATGAAACCATTATTGTAACTCATGATACTAATCTCCCCAGGCCATATTCTCTTGGTTTCAGGATACAAGGAACAGATGGTTTAACAGAATTTGATAAAGGAAGAAGAAGAATATACTTAGAAGGAGAAGGAAGAGAACATGCATGGGTTGATTTTGATAAGGAATACCAGGAAAAGTATGATCATCCTCTATGGGCAAAGATGGCAAAAGATGCTTCAGGTGCCGGACATGGTGGTATGGATTTTTTCATCGACCGTGCTTTTGTAGAATGTATTAAGCAAAAGGCTTATCCACCGATTGATGTATATGATGCTGCTGTATGGAGTGCTGTATCTCCACTTTCAGAACAATCAATTGCACTTGGTAGTGCTCCTGTTAAGTTTCCTGATTTTACCAGAGGAAAATGGATAAGTAATAAACCAATTTTTGGAATATCTGATGAATTTTAATAATAAAATAATATGGATTACCGGAGCCTCATCCGGTATAGGTGAAGCCCTGGCATATGAATTTGCTAAAGTTGGGGCTAAACTCATATTATCTTCAAGAAGGAAAGAAGAATTAGAAAAAGTAAAGTTGAACTGTGCTCTTTCTGAAGAAAACATTATGATTTTACCACTTGATCTGGAAAAACATGATGATTATTCTATAGAAGTATCGGAGGTTATAGGAAAATTCGGCAGAATTGATATTTTGATAAATAATGGAGGTATTAGCAGCAGGGCTATGGTAGTAGACTCATCTCTGGAAATTGACAAAAGGATGATGAATATTAATTACTTTGGAACAATTTCTTTAACAAAAACTGTATTGCCGATTATGATTAAGCAGCAATCCGGACACTTAGTTGTAATATCAAGCGGTATGGGAAAATTCGGATTGCCTCTGCGGTCGGCCTATGCTGCCTCAAAACATGCTTTACATGGTTTTTTTGATACTCTAAGATTGGAGATATGGAAGGATAATATTAGTATTACAATTATCTGTCCGGGATTTGTTAAGACAAATGTTTCATATAACGCAATTACTCCTAGTGGTAAAAAGTTAAAAAAGATGAATCCAGAGCAGGAAAACGGAATGCTGCCAGATGTATTGGCAAAAAAAATTCTTAAGGCAATTAAAAAAGTAAAAATGGAGGTTTACTTTGGGAAACAGGAATCTCTGGCAATATATATTAAAAGATATTGGCCTTCCTTCTTATTACGAAGATTAAAAAAGATGAAATTTAATTAGTCACTTCTTCTGCCATATCAAGGCCTTTTGAAATAGCTTTTTCATTTAATGCTATTAAATGATGATGCCTTTCAGGAAGGGATTTCTTCAATCCTTTTAAAACATTATCAAACTCAACTATAGGCTTTATTTTAAGGTACGAACCTAACACTATCATATTAAAGACTTTACCACTCCCCATATTTGAAGCTTCGGCAGTAGCTTTTACTTTAAAAATCCTGATATCCTTTCTTACAGGATGTTTTGTAATACCATTTGGATCATATAGTAATACTCCACCAGGTTTCACGGTTTTTTCGAATTTATCCATCGACTGCTGGTTAAGAATAATAGCCGTATCGTATGAATCTACTACTGGTGAACTTATTCTGTCATCACTCAAAATTACCTGAACATTAGCAGTTCCACCTCTCATTTCAGGCCCGTAGGAAGGCATCCAGCTTACTTCCTGATCCTGCATTATTCCAGAATATGCAAGTATTTTTCCCATAGACAGTACTCCTTGTCCACCAAAACCTGCAATAATAATTTCTTCAGTCATAATAAAAAGAGTTTAATATTTTATTTTGAATTTTTTACCAGTTCACCTTCAACTTTTATATCCCCCAAAGGATAAAATGGGAACATATTTTCTTCCATCCATTCATTTGATTTAACAGGAGTCATTTTCCAACCTGAGTTACAATTTGAAACTATTTCAACAAAGGATAAACCTTTTTTCAGTTTTTGATTCTCAAATGCAATTCTTAAGGCCTTTTTTGTTTTCCGTACTGATCGTGGAGTATGTACAGACTGACGTGTAACATAATAAGTACCGGTAAGATGAGAAACCAATTCAGTCATTTTTATTGGTGGTCCCATACGTTCTACGTCTCTTCCATAAGGAGATGTTGATGATTTCATTCCCGGAAGAGTAGTTGGAGCCATTTGTCCTCCGGTCATTCCATAAATACCATTATTAATAAAAATAATAGTAATGTTTTCTCCTCTGTTACAAGCATGAATTGTTTCAGCTGTACCAATCGCGGCAAGGTCGCCATCACCCTGATAGGTAAAAACAAATTTTTCCGGCCATGTTCTTTTTATTCCTGTGGCAACAGCTGGTGCTCGTCCATGAGCCGCCTGTTGCATATCAATATCTAAAAATTCATATGCAAGCACAGAACATCCAACCGGGGCAATACCTATTGTATCTGATTGTATGTCCATTTCTTCAACAACTTCCATTATCAGCCGGTGTGCAGTTCCATGACCACAGCCAGGGCAATAGGATAATGGCTTTTCAGTTAATAAATCTGTTTTTTTATATACCAGATTTTCCGGTTTAATAATATCCTTTATATCCATTATTTACCTCCGATTATTTTTTGTTTCAAAGCTTCCAATACCTCATCTGGAGAATGAACCACACCTCCAAAACGTCCAAAATGTTCAACCTTAACTTTTCCGTTAACAGCAAGTCTGACATCTTCAACCATCTGGCCGGCATTCATCTCAACGGAAAGAAATCCTTTTACCGTGTCAGCAAGGTCAGAAATGACTTTTTTAGGGTATGGGAACAAAGTGATGGGACGAACGAGTCCTACCTTAATTCCTTCTTTTCTGGCAATTTGAATTGTCTTCTGACATATTCTGGCGCTTGATCCGTATGCAACCAAAATATAATCAGCATCATCACAATCTATTGTTTCATATCGTACTTCATTCTCTTCCATCTTTTTGTATTTAGATTGAAGATGAATATTGTGTATTTCCTGTTGAGAAGCTTCAAGATCGAGTGATGTAATAATATTTCTTTCACGGTCGGGTGTTTTACCTGTTGTAGTCCATGAAGGATCAAATTCACTAACTCTTTCCTTTTGTTCTGACAGATAAACTTTTTCCATCATCTGACCAATAAGTCCATCTGACAAAATCATTGCAGGATTTCTGTATTTAAAAGCCAGTTCAAAGCTGAGTTCCACAAAATCGGCCATTTCCTGAACAGAAGCCGGGGCTAGTACAATTAACCTGTAATCTCCGTGTCCACCACCTTTTGTTGCCTGAAAATAATCTGCCTGTGATGGTTGAATAGTTCCAAGTCCGGGGCCTCCTCTGACAATATTTACTATAAGGCATGGTAATTCTGCACCTGCAATATATGAAATACCTTCCTGTTTAAGGCTAATACCAGGGCTGGATGAAGAAGTCATCACACGTTTTCCTGTTGCAGCCGCACCATATACCATATTGATTGCAGCTATTTCACTCTCAGCCTGAAGTACAACCATACCTGTCCTTTCATGTGGTTTTTCACTCATCAGGTACTCCAGAACCTCAGATTGTGGTGTAATTGGATATCCAAAATAGCCATCGACACCAGCACGAATTGCAGCTTCAGCAATAGCCTCATTACCTTTCATTAATCGTAATTCTTTCATTTTTATGATGATTTAATTTTAGCTATTGTCAATTTTAGTTCTGTAAACTGTTATTACACCGTCTGGACATACAATTGCGCAATTTGAACAACCAGTACAACTATCCGGATCTTTCATATAACAATAATTATATCCCTTACCATTAACTTCACCAGACATGGCAAGCACATCAAAAGTACATGCGGGATTACAAACTTCACATCCTTTGCATCTTTCAATATCAACAACAATAGCTCCTTTTACCTTAGCCATAGTTAATTTTTATTTATATATTTTTCAATTTTAGGTTCCAAATGTAACCAAATAAAGTTAAATAATTTATGGTTTTTATCATATTTATGAATGATCTTCATTAAATCTTTTGAGCCTGTATTCCAGGTCTTTTAACTGAGAATCCTTTACCTGAGAAACACAAGCTCTAAGGCCCTCGAGACGCTGGCTACCGGTAATTTCTAAAGCAATAGCAGATATTCCATAATAAATCAGGTCATTTATAAGCTCCATTCCTTTTTTTCCAGGATAAAAAATTGTAAAATAAAAACCATCAGCTATTGGTTTATATTCGTCTTTATCATAAACAAGATTAAAGCCATTATCAGTAAAGAGCTTTTTCATAATTTTTGCCCGTTCACCATATTTCTTAAGGTCTTCTACAAAATTAAATTTACCATCATTTACCGCCCGGAACATTGCAGCCATCCCAACCTGAGCTGAATGATTAACACCAGCAGAAAGAGGGTAAAATGCTCCGTACACCAGAGTATATCCGAAAGTATCAGTTTTATAAAATCTTTTCAGATCAGGAAATTTCCTATCATAAAGAGCATTGGATATAATCAATGAACCAACTCTTTCACCGGCAAAACTAAATACTTTTGAACTTGAAATAAGAAGCACATAATTATCTGTATAATTAGCAACTGTAGGTTGATAGGGTGGTCTGCCAGGCTTGGAATAATCTTTTCTGAAATCCATCCCGAAATATGCAAGGTCTTCAATAACAATTGCATTATATTTTGTAGCAAGTTCACCAATTATTTTAAGCTCATCCTCTGAAAAACATATCCATGAAGGATTATTTGGGTTAGAATAAATTATTGAAGATACTTCTCCTGTTTTTAAGTATGATTCAATTTTATCTTTTAGTTTATCACCTCTATATTCATAAACATCAAAGCTAAAATATTTTTGTCCCAGAATATTTATCTGCTGTTTTTGAACTGGAAAACCAGGATCAATAAACAAAGTTGTCTCCCTTTCTTTATATACTCTGTTAACCATTAAAAAGGATGCAAATCCACCCTGCATGGCACCAACTGTTGGCAGGCAATTTTTTTCTTCAACTTCAATATTAAGAAACATTTTAGCGAAACGTGATATTTCCTTTTTTCAATTCAGGTAATCCATCAATCATCGCATATTTTGAAGCAACTCCAGCTTTAAGAGCCTTTATCTCGGCTTTTATACCAATTTCCGGTGCTGGAAGTCCGGGGACTCCCATTTCCATCCTAATAAATTTTTCACCCGTTTCTTCTTCAATAGAATTAACTAGTTTAACAATCTCACGAATAGTAGCCTTTCCAAGGCATGATATGCCAGATTCTTTGATTTTCTGTTTAACTATTTTATTGTTTATAGGTGTATCTTTCATCCATATTTAATTTAATATTCCTCGATTTATTTATAATATGTAAAAAAAAAGCGGCAACATATATCATGCCGCCGCTCTTTTTTCTTTTCTGCCTTAAAAGAAATATAAAACAAAACTAAAAAAAAACAATATATTTCTTCTGATTCTCATGAATACAAAGTTAATATTTTTTAGCTTTTTCAACTATGTTTTTTTACTTCTTTTAACATAGCCGGAGCATCATAAATAAAGCCGTCTTTTATTGTCCATTTCACGCCACCTTTATATACAATCTTACCATCTTCAATATCCATAACTCCGGTTGGATATAAAAATTTCAGGTTTTCCAGCGGATTCCCTTCAACAAGAATAATATCTGCAAGATATCCGGTTCTGATTCGTCCGATTTTATCATCGATACCAAGAATTTTAGCATTGTTTCCTGTTGCATGTTGAATTACATCAATAGGGTGAAAACCTGCTTCCTGATGAAGTTCAAGTTCACGAATCAGGCTAAATCCATAAAGCATATAAATATATCCTGCATCTTCACCAACACCTACCAGACCACCCATATTTGCAAAATCTTTAACAGCTTTCATCCATATTTTATAATTTTCTTTCCAGAAAATTTCATCGGTTGTGCTCCAATTCCATTGATATGAGCCGTGATTGGCAGGATTTGGCACAAAATATTTTTCAACTTCAGGATGAAGATAATTCTTAAACCATGGTTGATTTACAGCACGCAAAAGATCTCTGTTTGCTTCATATATTACAAAGGTGGGATTCCAGGCAACATTTTTTTCAACTAAAGTATGAAGTACTTTTTGTAATTTTTCAGGATCAGTCTCTCTCCACAAATGGCCTGCATATCTAAACCTGTCACTTTCATTGCTATAATTATATGAGCCTGGAAAATTCTGTGATCCTATAAGGGCTGCGTCAGGTATTCCATACCAATGTTCTATTGTAGATGTTCCGAATTCCGCATCATCCCATGCATCGGTTTCTTCAACACCTACGTGGTGAGCAACTTTTAGGTCAAGTTTGTGGGCCTCATCCAAAACAACTTTCATCAAATCTCTATCCATCCCAAATATTTTAACTCCATCACCACCATTTTCTTTGATGGATCTTACACTTTCCCGAGCCTGATCAATAGTACTACCTCCTGCCCTCATATATAGGAATATTCTTGGGGCTGCAATAGTCCCCTCTTCACTTTTTCGCCTGTCTTCAAGAGTTACTTTTGTATTACTGCCTACATCCCTAACCGTTGTAATTCCACAGGCAAGCCATAATTTATACACATATTCCTGAGAACAGTTTCTTCTTATGTGAATATGAGCATGATTATTTATCAAACCAGGTAACAGGTACATTCCTGAGGCATCTATTACATGCTTTTCATTTTTATAAGCATCCATACCGGTACGTGCTGATCGTATGGACTGTATTTTGTTGCCTTCAACAATAACATCTGAAGGGCCGGTGGGAGGCGTGCCTTTGCCATCAATTATAATTGCGTTTCGAATTATTAGTTTATCATATCTTTCACCCGACTTGATATTTTTAGTTTGTGAATATAATGCCCCAATAGTGAAAATGAATAAAAAAAGAAAAAGGCTTAGAGATTTCTTCATAAGAATGTAATTTAATTAGTAGATTTTAATATTTATTCTGGCATCAACCGCGATTATACTATCAGGTTTTCCTAACAATGGATTCAGATCAATTTCATAGATTTCAGGTGCGACCTGCACAAGTGCCCCAAGTCTGACAATTATATCAGCAAAAACATCCTCATTAACACCTTCCTGTCCCCGAACACCTTTAATAATACTATAAGATTTTAATTCTCTGATCATTTTGACAGCAGATTTTTTATCAACAGGTGCCAATGCTTTACTTACATCTTTTAATACCTCTATATATATTCCTCCAAGGCCACACATAATAATATGCCCGTAATTTTCCTCATACTTAACACCTGCAAAAAGTTGTTCACCCGATAACATTGGCTGTATCATAACAGCTTCAGCATCGGGAATATCCATCATTCTTCTGAATTCATTATCTACCGATTCAGGATCCATTATATTGAGTGCAACTCCACCAGCATCAGATTTATGGATCGGCCCTACAACCTTCATAACCACAGGGTAACCAATTGCTTCAGCTTGAATTAATGCGTCCTGAAGCATATCTACAACAAATTCTTCAGCTCTTGAAATACCAGCAGCATCAAGCAAGGTTTGAACTTTTTCCGGTTGAATATATCCGTCAGAAACTTCTGAAATTGTTTTTCTTATTAATTCATTATCTATTACAGGCAGTTCTATTTCTTCCGAAGAAGCTTCAGGAGCATAAAACACTTTTGAAAGAGCTTCTCCAAGAATAACTTCATCCGGGAAATTTATTCTGCCAAGCGACAGAAAATAATCAATTTCTTTTTTTGCATTTATTACTGAAGGTAAGACTGGAAAAATAGGTTTATCACAAGACTTCATTTTTTCATCAAGAATCTTGTAAACATCAGTTACATCACATAATCCGGGACTACCAAAAATAACCACCATCCCATCAATATTTTCAAAACTATTCTCACAATAATCAATAATATGTCCTAATTGTTCGGCCGATCCTGTAGCAAGAAAATCTATTGGATTAGCAACTGATGACCCGGGATTTAGTTTTTCAAGTAATTCATCGGCAGCAAAACCCTCAATTGGTGGTACGGTCATTCCTCCATTCGACAAAGAATCTGTAAGCATTACTGCTGGCCCTCCGGCATGTGTAATTATAGCTATATTTTTCCCCTTAAGATCTTTATGCAAAAATACTGATGCAACCGCTGAAAGCTCATCCCTGCTATAACACCTTACTATTCCTGCTTTTCTAAAAAGAACTTCAACCGCTGTGTCCGGACTTGCCAAAGCTCCTGTATGAGAGGATGCTGCACGACTTCCTGCTTCAGAACTCCCAGCCTTTATGGCAGCGATTTTACATCCTTTTCTTATAAGTGAAGATGCATGTTTTAATAACATTTCAGGCTTTTCAATGCTTTCCAGATAAAGAAGTTTTACTCTGGAACTTTTTTCAGGATCAAAACTTTCATCCATATGCTTGAGAATATCCTCAACACCCACCTGAGCAGAATTTCCAACTGAATAAACACTTGAAAAGCTTAAGCCTTTGGGTATCCCCGATTCCATAATAAATACTGCCGTCGCGCCCGAACCGGATATAAAATCTACTCCATGAGGATCAAGTTTTGGAACCGGAGTTGTAAAAGTTCCGGTAACATTCTGATTTATTATTCCAATAATATTAGGGCCTATTAAGCAACCATTTACAGCATTAATTGTATCTACAATATCTTTTTCAAGTTTTGCTCCTTCCTCATTTTCCTCACTAAAACCTGCTGAAAGAATAATAAATGCTCTTGTATTTTTTTCATTAGCAAGAATTTTAACTGTTTGAGGACAAAATTTTGCAGCTATGGCTATTATTGCCATATCCACCTCTGGAAGATCAGCCGGATCTTTAAATGATTTTATTCCCTGAACCTCATCTTCTTTCAGATTGGTAACATAAAGATCACCCTTGAATTTTCCATCAATAAGGTTTTTAAGAACTTTACCACCTGGTTTATGGATATTATTTGAACCACCTACTACAACAATGCTTCGAGGATTAAGTAACTGTTGATTTATCATTATTCAGGTATTTCTTTGTACCAACAAAGATAATATAATCTGCAACTTTCACATAACTAATGATAGGTGACGAGTGACTAATTTTATTCATACCTAAGTGCATCAACCGGATTCATTCTTGCAGCCTTAATTGCCTGATAACTAATCGTTATAAAAGCAATAAATAAACTGATAGAAGCTCCTAAAATAAATAAGTCTGGACTTATTTTAGCTTTCAAAGCAAAACTTTGTAACCAGTTTTTAATAAAAAAGTAAGCTGCAGGCCATGCAATAATATTGGAAAAAACAACCCATTGAAGAACGCTTCTATTTAGCATAAAAACAATTTTATTTACGGGAGCACCAAGAGTCTTCCTTATTCCAATTTGCTTTGTAGACTTTACAATTGTATATGATGTAAGTGCAAATAGACCAAGCAATGAAATAATTATTGCCAGTATTGATCCTACACTTATTAATTTATTAGTATTTTCTTCTGAACCATACATACTGTCAAAATTATCATCAATGAAGAAAGAACTTATAAGATAGTCTGGATCATAGCTTTTTAAAGTTTGATCAATAAATGCTTTTGTTTCATTAATATAGCCAGGCTGGATCCTGATGGAAATATTGTAAAACCGATCAGAATATTTGCTAAGAACCAATGGCTGAATTTCCCTTTTTACTGAATTATAATGAAAGTCTTTTACAATGCCAATCACTGTTCCAGGGTGATTCACTACTACTGTTTTACCTATGGGATCTTCTAATCCAAGTCGCTTTACTGCAATCTCATTTAAAATAAATGATCCTTTATCAGTTTCAAAATCATCGGAGAAATCTCTTCCTTCAATAATCTTCATTCCATATGTTTTAATATAATCATTCTGTATTCGGTTTTCACTAATTGAAATTCCTTTATCCGGATCTTCACCCTCTTTGAAAATAAATTGCCCGCTCCTGCCATAGCCGGGAATAGATTGTGATCCGCAAACACTTTCAATTTTAGAATATGAAATCAAATCGTT
>JBHOTF010000068.1:0-11481 GCA_042584005.1 Bacteroidota bacterium | reverse complement strand
TTCGTTAATAGCTGTTTCCTTAATTAACTTTGTATCTATATCCTTGCAATAATCCAGACCAGCTTTAAAGGAAGCAATGATCGGGTTTTTAAAAGCAGCTGAACCAGCCACAAAAATAGGAATTCTGGAAGTTCTTCCACGCTTGTAAAGACTAACAAAACCACGATAAATACCTGCCAGTAATGTACCGTTAGATACAGGTGCTGCAACATATTTTGGAGCATCATGCAGTTTATCATAAATTTCATATGCAATTTCTGCATAAGCAGAGATCTGCAATGAGGTGTTAACTCCTCCCGGATTAGCATCATACCATTCATTCTTTGCCGCCAGCCTGCTTGATTCTACAACTGTGTCTTCATATGAACCCTTTGTTCTTACTATTTCGACATTAAAATTTAGCATCTCTTTCAGACGCTCTGTATGAAAAGTCTCAGGGATAAAAATTTTACACTCAATACCCGCCAAATAGGATGCATAAGCAACAGCAACACCATAATTCCCGCATGTTGCAAGTGAAATTATATTGTAATTTCTCCGGAAGGCATCATGTACTTGGGCAAATGCAATTCTGTCTTTTTGAGTTCCTGATGGATTTTCTCCCTCGAATTTAATAAACAGATGGCGGATACTAAATTCTCTTTCAAGATTCCGGGCTCTGTTGAGAGAGGTATCACCAACCTCAAGACTCATTATATCTTCAAAAGATTCAATTCTATCTACAATTGAAAGACCATTATCCTTAACCATATCACTAAGAATCTTAACTTCTTTACTGATTCTTATCTCAGCTGATTTTACACCATCAAGAATGTTCATATTTAATATTATTTCTAATTAATACAATATTAATATTTAATTCTTAGTATTTGACAATTTATACTTAATACTATATTTGTCAAACATTTTTTTCAAATATTGGATTCCTCCAATTACACCCAGATTACCCTCTGCACCTGAAACTATCCCTACCAGGTAGTCATTTTTAACTATCACCGGGGATCCACTTCTTCCTTAATGAAAGGTGATGAATCTTTATTTGATGCATCTTCAACATATCCAATTTCCTAAAGGTTTGAATATCTAGATATTATTTCTATCTTGTTCGGAGATTATTGAATTGTTTATGTTTCCCTAAACCTAAAATTGCATGCCTTCATGAATAAAACAACTATTGTTTTGATTATTCTGGTTGGAGGAATTATTGCTTGTAATGTCAGATTGGCTGATGAGGAGTATGGTTCCGCTGATCACAAAAACCTACCCACTATAAGTGAAATAGCTGCTGAAGTGGATCCTTCTACTTTTTCCACTCTCGCAGCCCCGGAATTAGATTTTTTTCCCTGTATGGATTGTCACGCTGACCAGGAAGTGAACACTCAGAGAAGAGAACTGGTAGATATGCATGAGAATATCATTTTTGAACATGACTCAAAACACCGGTGGTGCCTTGCTTGTCATGATGCCACTAACAGAGACTCACTTCGTTTGGCCAGTGGAATAAATATTGATTTCGCCAATTCTTATAAACTTTGTGGACAATGCCATGGTCCAAAATACCGGGATTGGAAATTGGGCATCCACGGAAAGCGAACCGGGGATTGGAATGGAGATAAACAGTATCGCCTATGTGTGCACTGCCATGATCCCCATTCTCCAAAGTTTAAACCTATAGAACCTATGCCCCCTCCCTTATTACCTGGAGATTTAAAAACTGATTCACTAAATTGAAATGATTATGGAAGATGAAAAAAAAATGAAGAAGGGGGGCAAATCATACGAACGGCGTGAATTCATGAAATTCCTGGCAGCAGGTACAGCAGCTATTGGGGGCTTATCTCTTTTATCAGCTTGTAATCCTGAAAAAATTGAGGCATTTTTTCAGAAAAATTTCAAGGAATTGAACCCAGATCAATTAGCAGACGCCCTTGTAAGACTTGAACAGAAATACACAAAACAATATGGTGTCAACGTAAGTGTAAATGCAACTCCAGCAATAGAGGATACGCTCTTTGGTTATGCCCTGGATCTCTCCAAATGTGTAGGCTGCCGAAGATGTGTTTATACTTGTGTTAAAGAAAATAATCAATCAAGAAACCCACAAGTACATTGGATCAAAGTTCTCGAGCTGGAAAAAGAAAAGGGCGTCGACCTTCTCCATACCAATCCATATTATAATCCCGAAGAAGTGCCTGAAACTGGCCATTTTTATATGCCGGTTCAATGTCAACAATGTAAAAACTCTCCATGCACAAAGGTGTGCCCCGTTGGTGCCACCTGGACAGAGCCAGATGGAATCGTTGTGGTCGATTACAATTGGTGTATTGGCTGCCGTAATTGCATGGCTGCCTGCCCTTATGGAGCACGAAAATTTAATTGGAGCAAGCCTTCTATTCCTTCGGAAGAACTGAATCCCAATACCGAATATTTGGGAAACCGGCCGCGACCGACTAGCGTTGTGGAAAAATGCACATTTTGTATTCAAAGAGTCAGAATTGGCAAATATCCCGCCTGTGTAGAGATATGTCCAACCGGGTCAAGAAAATTCGGAAATTTGTTGGATGAGGAAAGTGAGATCCGAAGAATTATGAATTATAAACGAGTCTTTATTCTCAAAGAGGAATTAAATACCCAACCTAAATTTTTCTATTTCTACGGAACTTAATCATGGAGGACCTTTTATGCATTTGAAAGAATATTTTGTTGGAAGTCTCAAGCTCATATTCAAAGGTTCTAAATCCTATTGGGCCTGGGTATCATTACTTTTGATATTCATTGCACTGGGTGTGATTGCCTACCAATACCAGTTGAGGAATGGCTTAATTGTTACCTCAATGAGAGACCAGGTTTCCTGGGGATTCTATATCGGCAACTTTACTTTTTTAGTAGGAGTAGCTGCAGCAGCTATTATGCTGGTGGTTCCAGCCTATGTTTACAATTGGGGACCTCTAAAAGAGATAGTGATTCTTGGTGAGTTACTGGCCATCTCTGCAATTCTAATGTGCATCATGTTTATTGTGGTTGATATGGGCCATCCGGAGAGGCTCTGGCATATGATTCCATTCATTGGCATTTTAAAGCTGGGTAATTCTATTTTGGCTTGGGATTCTATTGCACTGAGCATATATCTGGTGCTAAATATTGTAATTGTATTTCATATCCTGTATCGTGCCTTTAAGCTGAGGCAGTATAATAAAAAACTCGTTGTACCACTGGTTCTGTTATCGATCCCAATGGGTATTGCCATTCATACCATTACTGCATTTCTTTATGATGGGATTGCAGCAAGACCATTTTGGAATAGCGCTATTCTGGCCCCAAAATTCCTGATCTCTGCCTTTTGTTCCGGGCCGGCAATAATGATCATATTGTTTCAAATTCTAAGGAAAGCAACCACATTGAAGATTTCTAATGTGGCTATCTGGAAATTGGCTGAGCTAATGGCCTATGCAATGTTTTTTAACTTATTCTTAGTCGGGGCTGAACTGTTCAAAGAGTTCTATTCTAACACCGAGCATTTTGTTTTCTCTCAATATCTCTACTTCGGAATAGGTGAGCACAATACCATTGTTCCGTTTGGCAGACTGTCATTATTATTTGATGTCATAGCATTTTTTCTTTTTCTGATTCCAGCTACAAGAAAGAATCCAATTACTCTGAATATTGGTGCGGTCCTTATTTTTGCAGGTGTTTATATTGAGAAAGGAATTGGATTGATTATTCCAGGATTCACTCCAGATTCATTGGGTGAAATTTATGAATACTTTCCCTCACTGACAGAGATTTTTGTTACTGCAGGTATTTTCTCAGCAGGATTCCTCATTTACACAATCATGCTGAAAGTAGCGGTTCCAATTGTCCTGGGAGAGTTTCATTATAAAAAACAACCGGATAAATAGATAAATCATAAAGCAAATTTAACTGACTGTAATTTATTGAGACCTGTGTTTTACTGTATTTTTTCAAGTACCATTATAATCCGGAACTTATTGACAGGACAATTGCTGCTTTACAAATTTTTGTGCAATCTATTATTAACTGTACATTTAAAATCATGAAAAAAACTCTATCAATTATTCTTACAATTTGTCTTTTTAGTCTAGGTTCTTCATGCAATAAAAATGATAAAGTGTTTAATAAAAGGCACATAAAGAAAACGATGCGAAAGGCAGCGAACTGGCAATTGGATCATCCAAAACACGAACTAACTGACTGGACTAATGGAGCTTTTTACACAGGTGTAACAGCGGCTTATGAAGCTACTGGCTCAAGAAGAATATTTAAGGCTTTGATGGAAATGGGTGAATCAAATGCATGGAAGCCCGGGAGGTGAAGCCAGCGGTTCAGGATTTTATTGTTTTGCAATGGCCTGGGGTATTAATAATGGGATATTGGATAAAGAAAAATATCTTACTGTAGTAAAAAATGCCTGGATTGGTTTAAATTCATTAATCACCGAAGAAGGATATGTGGGATGGGTTCAACCTATTGGAGCAGATCCACAGAAAAATTTCTCACCAACCAGCTGGGAAGTTTATGGAACCGGAGCATTTTTACTGGCCGGTAACGAGGTTTTGAACTTAATGAGGAAGACACAAAATATCCGCATATCCAAAAGATAAATGTAGCCTTTTACATTTGTATCTGAAATCTGTATTTTTAGCTTTTAATTAATTTATAAACAAATTCTTTAACTGTATCTTTCCCTTCAATAATATCATTTATTTCAGGCTCAACATGATAATCAGGCATAATACCATTCTCTCTTGATAAGCCACTAACCGCACATGTAAATGTCATTCTTGCAACATTCAGTTTGATTGAAGTTTCATTAGTGGTGAATATTCTGCTTGCATCGTTACATTCATAAGTTCCACCTGTTTCTTCTCCAATAAATGTGCATAGTTTATGAAACTTTAATAAGGAACATATATGTCCGGTCGAAGAGCCACAGCCACCATTAATTAATGTATAAAGATTTCCACTAAAGATATTTTTTGTTGCTAATGGAGTTGGTTCTGCAAAATGCTCATAGCCACCCTCATACACCCTGGCGAAATAAGGGACGGGCTTTGATTCAATATATGAGAGCAAATGAGCAGTACAAAAGGGATCACCACCCATATTATCTCTAACGTCAAGTATTAAATTCTTAATATTTGAACTATTTATTTGTTTAAAAGCATTATCAATAAATGAATAAAACTTTTCCCTATCATTATAATATCCAAAAGATTTTATTGTTATTACTGCCAGCTTTTTTGCATGATTTATCTCAAAATTCAGATTTGGATCTCCGGTTGAGGTATTTTTTACTATGGAACTCAGGTATTCTTTATATGAACTTCTTTTAATTGGATTTAGTGTAAGCTTATCAGTTTTTGAACCTCCATACTCAATATATTCAATGTCAAATTTATCACTAAATCCATACCTGAGATAAAATAAATCGGGAAATGATAAATTAAGAATTGCCAGTTTCCTGGTATCATTTTTCCCATCCGATGAAATTAGACTCTTAATTGATTTTATTATTTCAGCAGTAGGAATTTCATTTATTGATAATATTTCAGATCCTGGTGAAAGAATATTATTTTTTTGATAAAAATTTATTATGAAAGCTTTATTTCCAATAAATTTTAGTTTTATCGGAAAAGAAATCAGTTCATTTTCATTCCATAATTTATCAGAAAGCAGAATCATGGTATGTGAACAATGTACCATTTCAATAAGAGGCATTAAAATCAGGTGGCATTCTCTTAGATTCATAGGTCGGTTAATCTTCTTATTTTGTTCATTGAAAATTTTATCGAACCTTTCTTTACTGGTAAACTGATATACTGCAGGATGATTATCAATCAGTATGTCTCTAATCTGTATTAAATCTCCTTTAAGAGCTTCCACAGAATATAATTTATCAGCCCCTACTTTCTCATGGTAAACTTTGTGTGTGTTCTTCTCAATTATTTGAGAATATAATACAGTTGATAAAACTAATCCTGACAGGATGAATATTATAAGATTCTTTTTCATTATTGATTTGATTTAATAATTAATTCCAACTTATTATTGAAGGTTCAATATTAATTTTATGATACTTTAACCGAACCAGGAAGACCATATTCCTTCAATTACTTATACAATTTGTTAGCGTTTCGTGCTATTTACTTTTTAATTGTCAATAATACTGTTCTGCTAAAAAAAACTTTTGGCATATCAATAAGCTCAAATCCAATGTCTTTTGTTCTGTTTATCATTTCTCCAAATGTTTTTTTTGAGACATGAAATTTAGGCTCAATAATATATATTATCCCATTTGGATTTAGAATTGATTTTAATTCTTTAAATAGCTTGTCTTGATTTGGCACTTCATGTATCATGTAGAATGCTAACACAAAATCCACTTTTTCAGTTATGTCAATACTTTCTTCTTGACATTTATGCAGTTTGACTCTTTGTTCTAATTCTGTACCTTTAATCTTATCCCTGACCTTATCTAGCATTCCTTCTTGTAAATCGGCTGCGATGACTTTACCAGAATCATTCAGCAATTTTGCAATTTCTATTGAAAAAAAACCAGGTCCGCATCCTAAATCAAGAACAGTCATTCCCTGGCTAATGTATTTATTCAAGAGTTTCTTAGGGTTTTGTAATAGTTTTCTGAAAGGATTATCCAATCCTCCAGAGCTTTCAACTGGACAAATTCTTTGTTTTTTTTCTTTGTTCATTGTTTTTGCATTAGTTTGATTAATTTAAGATATTGAGGTTTACAGCATGACGCACAAGAGTTTAGATAAGATGTTTTTCAATGCAGTTTAGGTTTTATTGTGCTTAGTACTTGTTCATATTTCTACCTTTTTTGTAATTTCTCACCATCTTCCCAAAATCTTTATCTTTTTTACGCTTTTCAGCAACAGTCGATACAAAATGTTCTTTTTCCCGTTCCATTTTTAGGTAGTTTTCATATGAGGTTTTATTCATTTTCCCACTTTCAACAGCTTCAAGAACTGCACAACAAATTTCGTCAGTATGGGTGCAATCTTTGAACTTACAAATCTTGGACAGCTCTGTAATTTCATCAAAAGTCATTTCTATTCCACTCGTTGAATCAGTTATTCCCACCTCTCTCATACCTGGATTATCTATTAATATTCCACCATTTTCCAGCACAATCAATTCCCTGTGACTTGTAACATGTCGCCCTTTGTTCGTACTTATACTAATCGCATTTGTTTTCATCAGGAATTTACATGATAGTTTGTTTAGTAGAGTTGATTTTCCTACGCCGGATGAACCCAGCAAACAATAAGTTTTCCCTTTTAAAATCAGTTTATTAATTTCATCAAATCCTTTTTGGGTTTCATTACTTATAGCAACTATTGGCACATGTTTCACCCTCTCCTGAACTTCGCTGATTAACTCTTTTAATTCCGAATCGCTTATCAGGTCAATTTTGTTGAGAATGATAATTGGTTTTACCCTGGAAGTATTGCAAAGAATCAGATACCTTTCTATTCGGTTGATATTAAAATCCCTGTCAACCGCCTGTACAATAAAGACAAAATCAATATTTGTTGCTATGATTTGTTTTTCACCTTGTCTTCCAACCGCTTGTCTTTCAATGATGCTGTTTCTTGGAAAAACGGAATGAATCAGAACCCTATTTTCATCATATTCAGAAATTGCAACCCAATCCCCAACAGCAGGAAAATCAGACCTTTTGTTTGCCGAAAACCTTAAATTTCCAATTATCTCTGCATCATATTCATTTTCAGTGGTTTTCACAATGTATCTTTCCTTGTGTTCAGAAATAACCCGTCCAACTCCAAATGAATCGAGGTTTTGGTCTTTTCGGTAGTTTTCCAAATCTACGTTATATCCTAAATCTTCAAGTGTCATTTCTTTAATCATGTATTAAGTATAAGCTTATATTATAATTTATTATTGAACAGTAATAACTACATTTCCCTTTTTGTGTTTTTGGTCTACATAGCTATGAGCTTCAATAATCTGCTCTAACAAATAGCTGCGGTCTGTTACGGCTTTTACTTTTCCTGTCTCGCAGAGTTCTGTAAGTTCATTAAGATATTCGGAACGTAAGTCCAGAAGTCCATCATCTACAGATACATATTTTCCGTTTTGATTAAGTGCTTTTTTAGATTCGATCTTTAATCTGGAGGTTTTGTTTTTTCCGACGGCATCAAGAATATGATCATATACTTCCAGATTGTTTATGGCATCCTCTTTGGTATAATCAATTACTTTTTCAGCTCCCAGAGTTTTCACTAATTCGGTATTAGATGGGCCACATACTGCTGTAACTTCGGCACCAAAGGATTTGGCAATTTGAACAGCCACAGTTCCTATAGCCCCTGAAGCTCCATAAATAAGCACCTTTTGTCCACTCTGGATATTCATTTTTCTCATAAAAAATACTGCCAAAATACCACCATAAGATACTGAGGCCGCTTCCTCATGGTTCATATTTTTAGGCTTGATTGCCAGGCAGCCTTTTTTTGAATCTTTTTCATTCATACATTTATACTCAGCATATGCACCAAAGCTATATCCTGTAAAAGCATACACCTGGTCTCCGGGCTTATATTGCCTGATGTCCTTACCAGTTGATTTTATTTCGCCAGAAAGCACAAGTCCAAGAATAGGTCTTTTCGGTTTCGAGAAACCTAAATATAACCTCATCATTAGTCCATATATTTGTTTTTTAGGAAACTTATGATCGCCCGGCATAGTAAAACTCCTGATTATGCAATCGCTTGCAGTTACAGCAGTTGCATGAATTTTTATTAGCACTTCATTTTCTTTTGGAATTGGCTTTTCCACTTCTATAAGCTGAAGAACTTCAGGTGGCCCATATTTCTTGCATACAATTGCTTTCATTTTTTCCATTTCACTGTTTATTAGTTATAATTATTTAGTTTCCTTTCTTCATTGTGACTAATGTCAAAATCCAGATCTAATAATCAATAATTTATGTTTTTCCAAATTTAGTATTTTCATTTAAAATTGCACCCCTTAATTGACCTTTGTAAGAGAAATTAATTTCGCTCTCGAATTGTGTGGAATGACACATAACATTGTTAGCAACAGGGTTCTATTATCCAATCGTTTGAGTTATTATTATTTCATGTACTCACAAACACGATTGACAATTCTGCATTTCAATTTTAATCTATTAATGATTTTTTTTTGTTAATTCTAAAATATCACCCGGCTTCAAAACATTTTTATTATAACCATACTTTGTAGCATTAATCATGGCTAAACCAATTTGTTCTGTGTCAACAATTGAGTTGGGTGTTATCACCTTAATTATATATAGTAACCATTTCAAATTCTTTATCAAGATACGATACACTTTACTGCTTGGCTGAACTCCTTGCTTCGGAATAATCCCTCCCGGACGAAACATGAATGTTTGTTTAAAACCAAGTTTTATCAAATCATTTTCCGTTTTGCCTTTTACTCTTGCCCACATACTTTTGCCTTTTTCCGAAGAATCTGTTCCTTGTCCTGAAACATAAGTAAAAGTTATATTAGGATTTAGTTCCAGCAATTCCTTTGCTAAAGCCAGGGTATAATCGTAAGTAAGTTTAGAATACAATTCTTCATTGATTCCGGCAGAGGACACTCCCATGCAAGCATAGCAAGCATCGTAGCCATTCAAGAACATTTTAATTGATTTAAACTCTGAAAAATCTACATGTAACAATTCTTTTAACTTTGGATGTTTCATTCCCAATTTTCGACGTGAAATGGATAAAACATCATTAACTTCAGAATTATTAATACATTCTAAAAGAACACCTTTTCCCACCATTCCTGTTGCTCCGGTTATTATTACTTTCATATTTATATTATTTTATTATTGAAGTCTCTCTTGTATTAAAATATTCGACGATTGCGAGCCACTTATTTGTCAATATACACAAAAGTTAAAACTGGATACAAAGCTTGAATAACTTGTAACCCGCCTATTTTTTATATACAATGTTATTGTGTGCTGAAAGTTTTCATTTCCATTTATTTTACATCATTCATGGAAATATCTAATGCTGCTGCAACACCTTGTCCGTAAACTTTATCAGCTTGCAAACAATTTTTAATGTGGCGTACTTTTATTTCTTTTGGTGCATCACCCATTGCTCTTGCAGTATTTTCAAAAAGAACTTGTTGTTGGTTTTTATTCATCATTCTGAATAGATCACCTGCCTGAGTAAAATAATCATCGTCTTCTCTATGATTCCAATGGTCAGCTGCTCCATCAATTTCAAGAGCTTGTTCTTTAAATTCAGGCTGTTCTTGCCATTCTCCATAACTGTTTGGTTCGTATCCTATTGTTGAGCCGTAATTACCATCGATTCTCATTTGCCCATCTCTATGAAACATATTCAAAAATGGACATTTTGATGCGTTTACTGAAATTTGATGATGATTTACGCCAAGGCGATAGCGTTGAGCATCGCCATATGAGAATAATCTACCTTGAAGCATTTTATCGGGTGAAAATCCAATACCGGGAACCATGTTTCCAGGATTAAATGCTGCTTGTTCAACATCGGCAAAATAATTTTCGGGATTTTTATTTAAATAAAAATATCCAACATCAATAAGCGGATAATCTTTATGTGACCATACTTTTGTTAAATCAAAAGGATTAAACCTGCATTTTTTAGCTTGTTCATCGGTCATAACTTGAATTTTCATATCCCATTTTGGAAAATCTCCTTTGTCTATACTTTCCAATAAATCACGTTGATGACTTTCTCTGCATTTTCCAATTATAGCTTCCGCTTCTTGGTCAGATAGATTTTTGATTCCTTGTTGTGTTTTGAAATGAAATTTCACCCAAGTTCTTTCATTTTTGCTGTTTATCAGGCTAAATGTGTGACTACCATACCCATTCATATGGCGATAAGAAAATGGAATTCCTCTTTCACTCATAGTAATAGTTACTTGATGAATTGCTTCGGGGAGGTTTGTCCAAAAATCCCAATTGTTTAATGCACTGCGTAAATTTGTTCTTGGATCACGTTTGACCGCATGATTAAGGTCTGGAAACTTTAAAGGATCTTTTAAGAAAAATACTGGTGTATTATTTCCAACCAAATCCCAGTTTCCTTCTTCTGTATAGAATTTCATTGCAAAACCTCGAATATCTCTTTCTGCATCGGCTGCACCACGTTCTCCAGCAACCGTTGAGAATCGAACAAACATTTCAGTTTTTTTACCGATTTCAGAAAAGATTTTTGCTCTTGTATATTTTGTAATATCATGTGTAACTATGAAAGCACCAAAAGCTCCTGAGCCTTTAGCGTGCATTCGTCTTTCGGGTATAACTTCTCTGTCAAAATGAGCCAGTTTTTCAAGAAACCAAACGTCTTGCAATAACATTGGGCCTCGTTTCCCTGCTGTCATTGCATTTTGATTATCAACGACAGGAGCACCAGAGCTACTTGTCAA
>JBHOTF010000067.1:0-11575 GCA_042584005.1 Bacteroidota bacterium | reverse complement strand
CAGAGCTTTGTGTAATGAGTATTTTAATATTAATAATATCTCAGAAAGTGATGACAGCAAAATTCTGAACAAAATACTCAATTCAAATGATAATTATTTTGATGTTGGCCATGCAGGGACAGCTATGCGTTTTTTAACTGCATACCTTGCCAGAATTGTTGGGGAATGGACACTCACAGGATCAGAACGAATGAAACAAAGGCCTGTTGGCCCACTGGTTGATGCATTAATTGAACTTGGTGCTGATATCAAATATCTTGAAAATGTTGGTTGCCCGCCAATAAGAATATTGGGAAAAAATCTCTCAAAATCAAAAATTATAATAGATGCTGGTATTAGTTCACAGTTTATATCAGCATTATTATTAATTGCCCCAACTTTACCTCATGGACTTGAATTAAGCTTGAAAAATAATATCAGCTCACTGCCATATATTGATATGACTCTGTCCTTAATGAGTTATTTTGGTGTTTCTTCAAAATGGAATGGTAAAACTATTATCATTGAACCCCAGGAATATAAGGGAAGAGATTATGAAGTTGAAAGTGACTGGAGCGCAGCTGCTTTCTGGTATTCTAAAGTATTTTTATCCAAAAACGCAGATTTGTTGATAAATGGCTTAAAGAAAAATTCTATACAGGGAGATTCAGAAATAGTTGAGATATATAAACAACTTGGAGTAAATTCTGAATTTATAGATAATGGCCTAAAACTTACCAAAATTGAAAAAATACCTGATTCATTTCATTATGATTTAGGAGATTTTCCTGATCTGGCACAATCACTTATTGTAGCTCTTACTTTTAAACATGTACCTTTTAGAATAACCGGATTAAAAAGCCTTCATATTAAAGAAACCGATAGAATCCTGGCACTTAAAAAGGAACTGGGGAAATTTGGATTTGTTATTGAAGAAACCTCAAACGGTGTTTTGGAATGGCATGGAGAAATATCACAGGAATCAACTATGCCTGGTGCCTTTGAGGTAGAAACTTATAATGATCACAGAATGGCAATGGCTTTTGCCCCTATCGCAATGGTAAGGCATAGAGTTATTATTAATAACCCTTCAGTTGTTTCAAAATCTTATCCGGAATATTGGAACGAGCTTAATACAATTGGTTTTGAAATCAAGTAAACCCCTAAGCTCTAATTTGAGTATTTTGGCTTTTATAGGAGAAACTACAATGTTACAATCGTTTTGTCTTGAAAAAATCTTTTAACAAATTAGCACATTCTTTCTCAAGAATACCTTCTGTGACAATTGTTTTTGGATGAAGAATCGATGGATAAAATAAGCGATACCCTCTTTTTACGTCTTTAGTTGCAAATACTATTTTGCCAATTTGCGACCAGGCAAGAGCACCTGCACACATAGGGCATGGTTCAAGGCTGACATATAAAGTGCAATCGTGTAAATATTTCCCATTTAAAAAATTACTTGCTGAAGTTATAGCTTGAATTTCAGCATGAGCAGTAACATCAACTAATTCCTCAGTCCGGTTATGTGCTCTGGCAATTATACGATTTTGGCAAACAATTACCGCACCGACCGGGACTTCGTCTTTTTCATAAGCTAATTTTGCTTCAGAAATAGCTTGTCTCATAAAAAATATATCATCCATAGAATCTTTATATATTTATTCAAAGATAAAAATAGTAAAACATAAAAAATCAATTCAGTAATTAAGTATGTAGTAAAATGTTTTACTTTTGTTGCAAAATTAATATTTAAAAAAATGTACAGATCACATACTTGTGGAGAATTAAGGCTTAAGGATAAAGAATCAGAGGTTAAATTAAGTGGATGGGTGCAGAAGATCAGAAATCTTGGTGGTATGACATTTGTTGATATTAGAGACCGATATGGTATTACACAACTGGTTTTTAATATGGAAACAAATCCGGGCCTGTGTGAAAATGCCAGAAAACTTGGAAGAGAGTTTGTAATAACTGCTATTGGAATAATTGCCGAAAGAAGTAATAAAAATGCTAAAATTCCAACCGGCGATATTGAAATAATAGTAAATGAGCTTATTGTTTTAAATAATTCTGAAATACCTCCATTTACCATAGAAGAAAATACTGATGGCGGGGATGAGCTAAGAATGAAATACAGATACCTCGATTTAAGAAGAGGAAATATCAGATCGAAAATAGAATTTCGACATAAAATGACAAATGAGGTTAGAAAGTATCTTGATTCCAATAATTTTATTGAAGTTGAAACACCTGTGCTAATCAAATCAACACCTGAAGGGGCACGTGATTATATAGTTCCTTCAAGAATGAATGAAGGCCAGTTTTATGCATTACCTCAATCTCCACAGGTCTTTAAACAATTATTAATGATTTCAGGTTTTGATAGGTACTTTCAGATAGTAAAATGTTTCAGAGATGAAGATTTGCGTGCTGACAGGCAACCGGAATTTACTCAAATAGATTGTGAAATGTCATTTGTAGAGCAAGATGATGTGTTAAATACATTTGAGGGCCTGGCAAAATATCTATTTAAAACAATACTTAATGTTGAAATCAAAAAATCATTTCAAAGAATGACTTATCAGGATGCTCAAAAATATTATGGGTCTGATAAGCCTGATCTTAGGTTTGATATGAAATTCACCGAATTGATGGATGTTGCAAAAGGCAAGGGTTTTGTTGTATTTGATAGTGCGGATTATATTGGTGGAATTTGTGCTCCTTATTGTGCTTCATATTCAAGAAAACAGCTCGATAAATTAACTGATTTTGTTAAGAAACCACAGATCGGGGCAAATGGACTTATTTATGTAAAATATAATGAAGATGG
Organism: Bacteroidota bacterium; assembly: GCA_042584005.1. Lineage (GTDB taxonomy): Bacteria > Bacteroidota > Bacteroidia > Bacteroidales > JBHOTF01 > JBHOTF01. The sequence goes on along the minus strand of JBHOTF010000067.1, from coordinate 8,763 downwards.
GAGTTTCAAATCATCTGTAGATAAATTCTATTCTCAGGAAAACCTGAGACAATGGGCAGAAAAAATGAATGCTTCTCCCGGCGATCTCTTACTTATTCTTGCTGGTGAAACTACAAAAACCAGATCGGCTCTTTGTGAGCTTCGTCTTGAAATGGGCAAGGTCCTCGAATTAATAAACGATAAAGAATACTGCCCGTTATGGATAATAGATTTTCCTTTACTGGAATGGGATGAAGAATCAAAGCGTTTTAATGCAATGCATCATCCATTTACTTCTCCGAAAAATGAAGATATTCCACTTATGGAAACTAATCCTGCTGCAGTTTGTGCAAATGCATATGATCTTGTTATTAATGGAGTGGAGATTGGAGGAGGTTCAATCAGAATCCATGATAGTAAGCTTCAACAGAAAATGTTCAAATTACTTGGTTTTACAAAAGAGGAAGCTGAAGTTCAGTTTGGCTTCCTGATTAATGCCTTCAAATATGGAGCACCGCCACATGGTGGTATTGCTTTTGGCCTCGACAGATGGGTTGCACTTTTTGCCGGCATAGATTCAATCAGGGATGTAATAGCATTTCCAAAAAATAATTCAGGCAGAGATGTAATGATTGATACTCCATCCTCTGTATCAGAAGAGCAACTTAAAGAGTTGAGCCTGAAGATAATAAAGAAGTAAAATCAACTATCATTTGTTTCCCCGGGTTTATTATTTCCAATTCCCTGTAAAACTCAAATCGGTCGATTAATTCACCAATTAATAGAAAAATTAATATTAGAATATACAGACTATTATAATCTACTAAAATAAAAAGTGCTGGCAAAAGAAAACCTAACAGCACTCTTATAACTACCATGAAATAAGTTTTTTGATTTTTTGTGCTTGTCTTTCTTAAAATGTATAAAATTAGCCTGATAATAATTATGCCTAAAAAGAATATCTTGATGTCTGATAAAGCTGCAAAAAATATTAAACCAGTATAACAAACCTGCAAAGTATTGATTTTTTTTTGTTTTTGAAATCCTGACACATGATAGATTTTATCAATAGAATAAAGTGCAACAAACCCGGTAATAGAAGCGAATATTATAAAAATTTTATCTGAAGCGGGAAGAATTAAACTTAAAACACAAAAAAGCATAAATAATCCGAAAAATAATATTTCTCTGCTTAACCACGACTTTTTTATATTAAGAACTGACCTGTAAGAAATTTGTTTTTTACCCAGATGAACAGAGCTTAATAATAAGCCTCCCAGTCCCGCAATAATAATCCATAACAAATATGGTCTGATATTAATAAATATGCCTGCAGCTGTAATTCCTGTTAGAACAGATGCAAGAAATGTAAATATTAATAACGGCCATTCAGATGTTAATTTCACTTTTTTTGTCTGGACAGGATAGCACTGTTCAATTTGTTCTTTTGAAATTTCTGATGATTTTGCAACTAATAAAAATTTCTTTTTCCTAAGGCTTACAAAAGAAATTGCAGGAATTGTATTTCGTTGTGGGAAACCCGGTGATTCGGGCTTATCCTTTTCATTGAATTTCCCAATTTGTAAAGCTCCTGTGGGGCAAGAATTGATACATGCAGGTTGTTTGCCTTCTTTTATTAATTGTTCGCAAAAATTGCATTTCTCCATATTATTTTGCTCATAATTATAATGAGGTGCATCATACGGACAAGCCCATGAACAATATTTGCATCCAATACACTTTTGAGAATCAATTAATACAACTCCGGTTTTAGGATCTTTAATTATAGCCTTTGCCGGACAGGCATATACACATGTAGGCTCAATACAATGATTACATGCAATAGAAAGATGAAAAACAGGAAAATCAGGATGACGAAATTTATTAAATGTAAAAATATTTCTAAAATTATGTTCAGGAGCCAAATGATGTTCGTTTGAACAACTAATTTTGCAGGCCTGACAGCCAGTACATTTATTAATATCAAGTATAAATGCCTTTTGTGTCATTATATTTTCTCAATTTCTACCTTATTATTATGAAATGCACATCCATGCCCAATATCAGTCTCATTGGCAAATGAACAGTTATTTATGCCGGCATCATTTAATTGCCAGCCATTCATTGTTGAAATGCAATTTTTCTTAATGCTAAAATCAATACTGGTTCGTGCAACAAATGAGCCTCTGTTATTAAAAACCTTTACCATATCATTATGGACTATATTCCTTTCTTTTGCATCTTCCGGATTAACCAGAAGAACAGGCTCCGGATTTATTTCTCTGATTTTTTTTAGATTGATGAATTGTGAATGAATTCCATTATGTGAATTTGGTGTCATTAGAAATAAAGGATAATTGTTTTTGTCCTGATCTGAAGCTTCAATAAATACCGGTAAATTATCAATAGACCATCTGTTGTTAGCTTCTTCAGAATATAACTCTATTTTTCCTGAAGAAGTAGGAAACTTTAAATCTGAAAAGGCAACCTCCTGATTTCCCGGAGCAAGTATAGGACCTTTTTTTAATTCAGATAAAGAAATTTCAGATTTGGTATTTAATTTATTCTCAAGAAACATATGAATATTTTCTTCTCCCGGAGATGGTATTTTATCTTTTAATTTCTCATCTTTTATTCCCATTTTTTTTGCCAGTAAATAATATACTTCGGTTTCAGGTTTAACTTCTCCAGGACTATCAATAACTTTTTGCCTGAGTAAAATATACGGGTGCCAATATCCATTTATAATATCGGTTTGTTCAAACATCGATTTTGCAGGAAGTATTATATCAGCTTCCATAGCTGTGTCAGTCATAAATTGCTCTATTACAACACAATAGTCAAGAGACCGAAAAGCTTTTCTAACACTTTCAGAATCAGGTTGTTGTGAAAGGGGATTTCCTCTTTCAACCCATGCAAATTTTATTGGCGGATCAGAGGCTTCAGACATCTCCTTGCCTAACCGTGAAGTTGAAATGGAAGTGCTAATATTATCAATATTATTATCAGAAGGATAACAGCTAATAGGGTCATTTAAATCGCTAAAAATATAAGATTGTAGATTGGCGTAAATCCAACCTGCTCCTGGTTTGCCAATATTTCCGGTAATAGCAGGCAGGGCCATAACTGCCCTCATAGTCTGGCCTCCATTTGAATATCTCTGCATCCCGAAACCAGCACATAGGCTAAACGGTTTAATTTTGGCTATTAAAGATGCAAGTTGTTTTATTTGTTCAGGCGGAACGTCAGTTATTTCAGAACACTTATCAGGAGAATATACTGACACCATATTTTTAAATTCTTCAAACCCCAGCACATATTCTTCTATAAATTTCTTATCTATATTATTGTTTTTAATAAGAATATTTGCTAATCCAAGTGCTAGAACTCCGTCAGTTCCCGGTTTTGGCTGGATAAACAAATCTGCAATTTCTACGGTTTGTGTTCTTCTGGGGTCTATAACTACCAGTTTGGAACCATTATTTATTGCTTTTTCAATAAAAAGCATCTGATGGATATTTGTTTCAGCAGGATTTTTCCCCCAAATAATAATAAGTTTAGCTTTTTCAAGATCCCATGGAGCATTATGCTTGTTTTCTCCAAAAGTAAGCCTTGTGGCTTCCAATCCTGCCGGCCAGCAAAGATCACCATAAGTTGTTGTGCAGCCACCAAATATCTTCCAGAAATTTAAACCAACTTCATTCAATAAACCTTTTGTTCCACTACCTGCATAATAAAGAATACTATGTGCTCCGAATTTGTTTTTAGATGCAATCAATTTGTCAGCAATTGTATCCAAAGCTTCTTTCCACGAAATTTTTATAAATGAATTTGTTTTTTTGTCCTTTTTTAATGGAAAAAGAATTCTATCAGGAGAATAAACCCTTTCAGTATATGATAAACCCTTCAAACAAGGTCCATTTGGTGTGGCAAGATTTTCAGGAACAGGTTCAAGTTTTACAAGTCTTCCATTATCAACAACAGCATTAACTGAGCATGTACTATAACAATTTCTGGGGCATGCAGTCAAAAAGGATTCCATAAAAATATCCGAATTTTTATCAAATATAATAATTAATGATCAAGACAAATATTAATTTATAAGCCCGATTATGGTTGCCGAAGAACAATTGGTGATTTTAATATGAACATAATCACCAGTTTTAATTATCAGGACATTTTTTGTTAATCTGTTTAATAAGATTTTTGAAGATAATTACATGAAATGGTAAAAAGTTATACCAGTAAACATGTCCTGTCCAATTTGATGGCTGAAAGTAAGCACTTACAGTGAACTTCCTCATTCTGTTTTCCTCCTGGATCCGGAATTCCAGCCAGGCTTTACCCGGAACTTTCATTTCAGCACGCAGAAGTAATTGTTTTTCTTTTATTAGGTCTTCAACACGCCAAAAATCAATAACATCATTAATTCGGAGTTCTGAAGAGCTTCTCCTTCCTCTGGATGTTCCAACTCCAAGTAATATTCTATCAAGTACACCTCTTAATCTCCATAACCAGTTATTGTAAAACCAGCCTTCCTTACCGCCTATTTTGCAAAAATATTTATAAAGAGATAAGGCAGGTTTATTTGTGAGTATTGAATAAGAAGCTTGAAATCTGGGTGGTGATTTAAGCTCCGTTATTTTAATTGCTAAATCGTGTGCCGGAGGATAAGCATCAGACCATCTGGTATAAATTCTATCCTGTTCTTCACGTGTCATAGCATCAAGAATGGCTTCATTAAAAGATAATGGCTTAAATGGAAGAATTTCTTGTATGTTTTTGTTCTGACATACCACATCATTTTTACAGCCCTCCATTAAACATTTTGTAATTGCAGCTGGGACAGGAGTTAATAGACTGGCAAAATACCCATAAAGAGATGTGCTGGAAAAAAAGGAGGGTAGAATTAATCTTCTTTTTCCTAAGATGGCCCCAAGCTTTTTTAACATTTTTTCATAACTGAGAATGTCCGGTCCGCCAATATCATAAACCTTACCGGTAGCCTCATCTACTTCCATAACCCCGACAAGGTATTTTAATACATCTGAAACAGCGATCTGCTGATTCCTGGTTTTTGCCCAGTATGGAATTAGATATATAGGAGTATTTAAGACCAGGTTTTTTAAAATCTCATATGATGCGCTCCCGGATCCGATAATCATTGCTGCACGTAAAATTGTTACCGGAATCTTTCCTTTAGCCAGTTCAGTGCCAACCTTTAGTCTGTTATCAAGATGAGGAGATAATTTACTATCCTCATTACCAAGTCCTGATAAATATATGATTTTCCTAATATTGGTTTTCCCGGCAGCAATTCTGAAGTTTTCAGCAACCTTTAAATCAAACATTTCAAAAGCCATTTTTCCTATTGATAATGAATGAATAAGATAAAAGACTATATCGACACCTTGTAGGCAGGCTTCAAGTTTATGCATGTCCAGAGTGTCGGATTCCATTATTTCTGCTCCCGGCCATCTTTCTTTTTGCTCTGGGGAACCTACTCTAACCATTACTCTGACACTATATCCTCGTTCCAATAAAACGGACACTAGCCTTCCTCCAATATATCCAGTTGCTCCTGTGACAAGGACTTTACCAATATCCGGACGAAAATGTGAAGGGAGATTACCTAATACTGGTTTCTTAGGATCATTATAAAAAGGCATAAAAGGTTATTTGGATTTATTTGCAAAAATATTATTCAGCTTTTTTTCCGGCTTTTTTAATTTTTACCATTTTGTAAAATACAAAATAGTAATGCGACCATACGCCTCCTAAAAGGCAAAATAAAGCAATAACCATCCATAAGGGTGGATCTGATGTCCATAATTTCCCTGTATCAAATTCATCAGAATCTTTAATCTTAGCCCAATCAATTGTGTTTTCTGAAATAATATCTCCATATATTTCACTTTCCATAATTTTAGCTATCACTATCAGATTGCCTGATTCATCTCCCGGAAGACTCGTTGGAAAATCAATAAAACATTCTCCTCCCTCAACCCAGCCCTCACCAATTGGCAATAGACCGAATAGACTGGGAGTAAAAAAATATACATCCAATTCTTCAACAGGAAGCTGATCACCATCAACCGTTAATTCATAAACATTGGCAATAATTGATTTTACAGAGTCAATTAATCCAAATGAGACTTCCATTACAATGTCCTTAATACTAAGAGAAAGTTCTGTGCTGGTAAATTTGTCATTCCCTGGAAAAATGGCCTTCCATTGAATTGTTCCTTCCTCATCCATAAATTTCATAAGATCAGATGATAGGGTTAATACAGCCTTTCCATTATTATCCGTGTCCTGGTTAGAGATTTTTGTTATTTCTTCTCCCATCTGATAATAGAATTCAATAGTTTCATTAATTACCGGCATAGTACTTTCATCACCTTCAAAAGAAAGAATGGCCGTTAATGTTTTAATCCCTTTGGAATTCTCATAAACCAGATTCAGTTCAGCCTCAGATCGGTCTATATTCAAATTATTATCCTGAGCCAGAATAAACTTTGGAGTTAATTGAAGCACCAGAAAAATGATTGAAACAATAGCTTTATTCATGATATTTATATTTTTAGAAAAAATATTTTTAATAATTTCATAATCTTAAGATTTCTCAGCATCTTTTTCATTAAGGGCTTTCATTGCCTTCAATTTTTCGGAAACAGGTTCTGTAATTTGTATTATAGGTACAACTTTTGTCATCAAAGTAATTATCAATAGGAATAATGCTATACCGGCGAGAGTTAAACCCCATTCCACCCAGGTTGCAGAATAATGCACGAATTCAGGACGTGTATCCTGTATTGGAAAAAGTGGTGTTTCAAGAGTTGGAATAACAATAAGGTATCTTTTTACCCACATACCAAGAACAACAATTACAGAAACTATTCCAATACTGTTTATTGATCGGAACCATGGTATCCCAATAACAATTAGGGGAGACAATATGCCAACATAATTAGTGAAAACAAATAACCAGCCGTATTGTTTAAAATCGAGAAGTCGACCAATTAACTGGGCATCCCACTTTTCAAAGCTATACCATATTGTAAAATATTCATTAAAGGTAAAATATCCATATGATAAGGATAGGACAACCAGAGCAATACCTAAATAATTAAAATGTTTTTTTGTGATAAATTCCTGGAGATTATATCTTTTTCGGAATACCCACATTATAATGATTATAACTGCTACACCAGAATATAAAGATGCAAAGACAAAATAAGGACCAAATATTGTACTATTCCATCCCGGCCTCAAAGTCATACCAAAGATCCATGATAAAATTGTTGCAAGAAGTATTGAGATTGGAATTAATATTGCGGCTAATATATCCTGGGATAGACTCATATCTTTTAATTGTTGAAAGGTGCCCTTATAATTAATTGACATAAAAGAATATAAGCGTTTTCTCCATTTTGAAATCCTTAATTCTTTTGAATCTTTTAAATATGCGAGATCAGGAACAAGTAAAAGGTATAAAAAAACAAGGTTTCCTACCATGAATGTTATAACAGCAAGAATATCCCATGTAATAGGAGAAGGAATACGACCCCTGGTAAAAAGTAAATGAAGTCTGTCCAGCCTGCCAATACATAAAAGTATGTAGAGTGGCCCTATCAAACCACAAGTAACTGAAATCATCTGTGCAATTCTTATTATTGGGGTTCTCCATGGTACACGAAATAATTTAAGTATTCCTGAGAATATTCCTCCGGCATAACTTATTCCCATGAAGAAAATAAAATTGGATATGTAAATACCCCATACCACATTATCACGCATCCCGGTTACAACATGACCCTTAACAACTTGAGTGATGAATGCAACCACTCCGAATGCAATAACAGCTAATAATGCAAACATCCATATTAAACCAAAAATACCTCTGGTATCAACTTGTTTTGAGAAACTTACAAGGGTGTTTAATTTTATATCAGGTTTTTCCATAATTGTTTTTTAAGCACTTTTTAATATTATTTCTCAAGATTAATATCCTTGTATCTTTCCTGTACATCTTCAGGTATGTCATTTAATCCACTTTCAACAGGGAAGAGCCTTTCATATGGAGGTAAATAATATACACTAGGATCTGTTCCCAATTCTTCTGCAAATTGATATCCTCCTCTATCTTTTAACAACTCGCTGAATCTGACTAACTCCTCACCATTATAAACCACATCTTCATTAATATCTCCATAATAAATAGCTCCGTTTGGACAGGCGGCAGCACATTTAGGTAATTTCCCTTCTCTGGCCAGATCAGGACAAAAATCACATTTTCCAACTGTACCATGTTGCTGTGGGACACCTCTCTCCGGAGAGTACTCGAAATTTTCTTCTTCTTCAGTTAATTCAATATGGTCCCAATTAAAAACCCTTGCTGAATAGGGGCAGCCAGTCATACAAAATTTACAGCCAATACATAAGGTATTATCAATTAGAACAATTCCATCTCTTCTTTTAAATGTCGCTCCAACCGGACACAGGCTTACACATGGCGGATTATCGCAATGATAACATGGTTTTGGAAGCCAGTATGGAGCTGTTCTTTCAGAATCCTGCATTAGATGAACCTTTATCCATTCTTGTGTTGAAGGTAAATGATGAAATTCCTGACATTCTTCAACACATTTCCTGGCATTTTTGCATTTTGCCAGGTCGATTACCATCATGAATTTTCTGCCTGGAATACCTTCTCTAATTTCTTTTTTTGATGGAAGATCATCAGCAATATGAGCCTTATCAACTTCTATCATCTTACCATCG
>JBHOTF010000066.1:0-11594 GCA_042584005.1 Bacteroidota bacterium | reverse complement strand
ACACACCCATACTCCATACTCCATACTCCATACCGCATACCGCATACCGCATTACCCCATAGCATTGCGTGGCTACTTTTGAATTTTGCCTTTTTGCCTTATGAACTTATCAGCTCAGAGCTTAGGAGCTTATTTCTTTTGCCTTTTGCCTTTTTACTTCTACCTTTATCATCAAATTTTTTGAAACTAATTTTAGTTCTATATGCCAAGTTTTGTTATCACTCAGAAATGCGACGGGTGCAAAGCTATTGACAAAACAGCCTGTCAGTATATTTGTCCAAACGACCTGATGGTACTTGATAAAGAATCTGAGAAAGCTTATAACAGGGCGCCTGATATGTGCTGGGAATGTTATAGTTGTGTGAAGATATGTCCTACTCAGGCTATTGAGATAAGAGGATATGCCGATTTTATGCCTCTGGGGGGAGTTGTTCAGCCCATGCGGTCGACCGATACTATTATGTGGACGGTAAAATTCAGGAATGGGGATGTTAAACGTTTTCGTTTTAAAACACGAACTATTCCTGAAGGAACTGCTGTGCCTGATGCTGGTTTTCAAACAGGAACAACTGATCTGAAAAGCCCAATATTAAGAACTGAACCTGAATCGACAGGAATGTCTGACCTGGAAAAATTATAAGCTATATGGAAATTACAAATACATACGAAACTGTAATAGTAAATACAGACCTTTTGATTCTGGGAGGAGGAATGGCTGCATGTGGTGCTGCATTCGAAGCAGTGCATTGGGCAAAACAAAATAATCTGAGTGTTACCATGGTCGATAAAGCTGCTATGGACAGGAGTGGTGCTATTGCTATGGGATTATCAGCTATAAATCTATATCTCGGTTTAAAAGATGGTGATAATACCCTGAAGGATTATGTGAAATATGTGAAAAACGACCTGATGGGTGTTGTCAGAGACGATCTGGTAGCCAACATTGCCAGGCACGTTGATTCCAGTGTTCATCTTTTTGAGAAATGGGGTTTACCAATATGGAAAGATGAAGATGGAAAATATGTTCATGAGGGCCGATGGCAAATCATGATCAATGGCGAATCATATAAAACCATTGTTGCTGAAGCTACAAAAAATGCATTGGCAGAACTTGGTGAAAATGGCAACTATTATGAAAGAGTATTTATTACGGGCCCTTTGATGGATGGCGATCGTTGTATTGGTGCTACCGGATTTAGTGTAAGAGAGAAAAAATTCTATGTTTTTCTTGCCAAATCTGTGATGGCTACTATGGGTGGTGCTGTTCATGTTTTTAAGCCTAAGTCGGTTGGCGAAGGTATGGGAAGGTCATGGTATCCTCCGTTTAATTCGGGTGCCAGTACATATTTTACTTTGAAAGCCGGTGCTGAAATGACTTGTCAGGAAATACGTTTTGTTCCTGTCAGGTTTAAAGATGCATATGGACCTGTCGGCGCATGGTTTCTGCTCTTTAAGGCGCGTGCTACCAATGCTCTTGGTGAAGATTATATGGAAACAAGAGCTGAAGAACTAAAAAAATGGCTGCCTTATGGTGCTGTCAAACCAACACCTGCCAATTTGAGAAACCATCTTATGATGCTTGAGGTGAATGAAGGTAAAGGGCCTATCTATATGAGAACAGAAGAAGCTATTCAGAAAATTGTTGATGAGGCTCCCGATGAAAAGTCAGCAAAACGTACTCTTAAAAAACTTGAAGCTGAAGCCTGGGAAGATTTTCTTGATATGACTGTTAGTCAGGCTCTTCACTGGGCATCAACTAATGTAAAGCCGGAGGAAAAACCATCAGAGATTGCTGCTTGTGAACCATATTTTATTGGATCCCATTCAGGAGGGTCAGGAGCATGGGTTAGTGGCCCTGAAGATATCTCACCGGAAGGGCAACATTGGGGATATCCCAATATGACAACGGTAAAAGGACTTTTCGCAGCAGGTGATGCATCAGGAGCTTCCAGCCATAAATTTTCCTCAGGATCATTTACTGAAGGAAGAATTGCAGGGAAAGGAGCGATAAGCTTTATTGTTGATAATAATAATACTCCAACAATAACTGAGGAACGCATTGAAGAGATAAAAAAGGAAACATTTCAGCCCATGGAAACATTTGCTGCAAATAAAGATTATACTGTTGATTCAGAAATAAATCCGAATTATATTAAGCCAAAAATGTTTATGTTCAGGCTACAGAAAATAATGGATGAATATGCCGGCGGAGCATCAAATGCTTTCAGAACATCAAAAGCTTTACTCGACAGAGGAATAGAATTTTTAAAGTTTATGAAAGAAGATGCCTCAAAACTTGCTGCAGAAGATGTGCACGAGTTGATGAGATGTTGGGAAAATATTCACCGGATGTGGCAGGCCGAATCACATATCAGAACAATAGTCTTTAGAGAAGAAACACGCTGGCCCGGATATTATTTCAGAACAGATTTTCCCGAAATGAAAGAAGACTGGAAATGTTTTGCCAATTGTCGTTGGAATCCTGAAACAGATGAATGGGAAATGTTTAAAAGAGATATTATCGACCTGGTTGAAGAGGATTAACTATTACTATGCCACAAACAAATTCAAATATAGAGACTGGTAAAGAAGGTAAAGGAAAAGGTATACTGGTTGTGGGTGGTGGAATAAGTGGTATTACTACTGCTATTGAAGCTGCTGAAACTGGTTACTGGGTTATTCTTGTTGAACAACTTCCATATCTGGGAGGCAGAGCAATAGAAATGAACAGGTATTTTCCTAAATTATGCCCGCCCTACTGTGGAATGGAAATTAATTTCAAAAGGATTAAGCAAAATCAGCGAATAAGCTATTTTACATCTACAAGAATAAAAGCCATATCCGGCACTGAGGGGGATTTTCAGGTTAAACTTGAAACAAGGCCTCAAATGGTAAATAATAATTGCACACTGTGTGGCGATTGTTCTGATGTTTGTCCTGTAGAAATTTCTGATTGCTTTAATTATAATATGAATAAAACCAAAGCTATTTATCTGCCCCATGAGATGGCTTTTCCGGAAAGATATACTATTGATAGTGAGCATTGTGAAAAAAGTAAATGCGGAAAATGTGTTGATGTATGTGGTTATAATGCAATTGACCTTACTAAAGAGGCGGAGTCTTTTGAATTAGAAGTAGGAAGTATTGTCTTTGCGACGGGATGGGAACCTTATAATGCAGAAAAAATAGAAGATTTAAAATTCGGTATTCATCAGGATATTATAACAAATATGATGATGGAAAGAATGCTTGCAGCTAACGGGCCATCTCAGGGAAATATATTTTGTCCTTCTGATGGTAGAAATCCTGAAAAAATTGCTTTTGTGCAATGTGCCGGATCACGTGACGAGAAACATCTTCCTTATTGTTCAGGAGTATGCTGTTCTGCCAGTATTAAACAGGCTTTAACTATTGTGCAGCAAAATACTGAAATTGAAGTAAAAATATATTATATCGATCTGCGCCTGGCTGGCAGAAATGAAGATTTTCTGAGAAAAGCAGAAGAACATCCCCGGATAGAACTAATTAAGGGTAAGGTAGCTCTTGTAAATATAGATAATAATAAACCCGGGTTCGTTGCAGAGGATATTATGTCAGGAAGGAAGATAACATCTGAAGTAGATATCCTGGTTTTGGCAACAGGTATTGTTCCAAACATATCATACCGGGAAATAATTAAATATAATAAGGAGGGATTTATATTAGATACAGAACTTGAAAAAGGAATTTATAGTGCCGGTTGTGCGAAAAAACCTATGGATATTTCTTCATCTGTGAAGGATGCCACGGGAACAGCCCTAAAAGCAATTCAATCGGTTCGTTGAACAGAATTATTATATGAGTACAGAGAAAACAATAGCAGGTGTATTTATTTGTAAGAGCTGCAGAATAGGTGAAGATCTTAATGTAGAAGGCTTATCAGCTTTATGCAAAGAAGATGAGCATGTTGTGCATTGTAAATCTATTGACTCCATGTGCCAGGAATCTGCTTTGGAATTATTAAGAAAAGATATTGAGGAAAAAGATCTGAATAGAATAATTATTGCTGCCTGTTCTCCACGCGTTAAAACAAATGAGTTTACATTTAATCATAATATTTTAGTTGAAAGAGTAAATCTTAGAGAGCAGGTTGTTTATTGTCATAAAGGAAATGATGAGGATACCCAAATGCTGGCTGAAGATTTGCTCAGAATGGGTATAGCAAAAATCACAACATCTGAAATGCCTGAACCATTCATTTCTGAAGAAATATTTTCTGATATTTTGGTTGTTGGTGGAGGAATAACAGGTATTACAGCTGCAATTGAAGGTGCAAGGGCAGGTTACTCTGTTGTTCTTGTTGAGAAAGAAAAAAAATTAGGAGGGCGTCTGGCAAATATTCTCAAACAATTACCTCTTACTTCACCATGGCTGGAAGCGCAAAAACCTGTTGTTTTTGAAAAAATAAAAGAATTACAAGACTTTCCTGATATTAAGATTCTGAATTCATCAGAAATAAAAGAAATATCCGGCCAACCCGGACAATTCTCTGTTAAAATTAATGCAGGAGGAGAAGAAAAACATCATATGGCAGGTGCAATTGTTATGGCAACAGGTTGGAAACCATATGATGCAAAGCTTATTACTGAGTATTCTTATGAGAAATATCAAAATGTAATCAGCTCAGTAGAGTTCGAAGAACTGGCTGTAAAAGGAAATATAACACGGCCTTCAGACGGGAAAAAAATAAAGAACCTGTTGTTTATTCAATGTGCAGGATCAAGAGATGAAAAACATCTTTCTTACTGCTCATCCATATGTTGCGGGACTTCACTTAAACAAGCCAAATATATCAGGGAAGCAGATCCAGACACGAATGTTTATATCATTTACAAAGATATTCGTATGCCGGGGATGTATGAAAATTATTATAAGGAGGTCCAGAAAGACGAAAGAATATTTTTTGCTAAAGGAACAGTAGCATCAATTACTGAAGAAGATGGTAGCCTGGTGGTGGATGTGAAGGATAGTTTTATTGATAATGAGGTATTTATCAGGGCAGATATGGTTGTTCTGGCTACCGGAATGACTCCTGCTGATACAACAGATCTTAATCTAAATTACAGACTGGGGAAAGGTCTTCCTCTTTTGAAATATGATTTTCCTGATTCTCATTTCATATGTTTTCCTTATGAAACCCGAAGAACCGGGATTTATGCAGCAGGTGCAGTTCGGGCACCTTTATCTGTTGCAGATAGTATAGATGATGCATCCGGTGCAATGCTGAAAGCCATTCAATGTGTTGAAGCTGTCAAACGAGGTGAATCTGTGCATCCACGATCAGGCGATAAAAGTTTTCCGGAATTGTATATGGAAAGATGTACCGATTGCAAACGTTGTACGGAAGAATGCCCATTTGGAATGTATGATGAAACAGAAAAGGGGACACCATTACCGAATCCTAACAGGTGTAGGAGATGTGGAATATGCATGGGCTCATGCCCGGAAAGAATAATCAGCTTTAGTGATTATTCAATTAATATTATTTCATCAATGATAAAATCAATACATATTCCCGATGAGTTTGAAGAAAAACCACGCATCCTGGCTTTTGTATGTGAAAATGATGCATATCCTGCTTTTGATATGGCAGGACTAAAAGGTTTGGAATATAGTTCTTTTGTAAGGATTATACCGGTTCGTTGTATTGGTTCAATTAACAAGGTTTGGATATCAGATGCACTTTCTCAGGGTTTCGACGGGATATTACAGATTGGATGTAAACCGGGCGATGATTATCAGTGCCATTTTATACAGGGTAGTGAACTAACTGAAAAACGAGGAGAAAATATTCAGGAAGCACTTGAAACAATGATGCTTGAGCCGGAAAGGATAAAAACAGAATTCCTGGAGATTGATGAATATAACAGAATTCCGGAATTAATAAATAATTATATTGAAGTTATTGAAGAAATAGGGCCTAATCCTTTTAAGGAACTTTAGGCGATATATATGGAAAGAAAAAATTATACGGAACCGGATATTGATTTTTTAAACTATCTGAAGACTGACTGCGGTCCGGCTCTTTCTGTTTGTATGCAATGTGGAAGCTGTTCTGCTGTGTGTGACAATTCACCGGAAAAAGATCCCTATCCAAGAAAAGAAATTATGTGGGCCAGCTGGGGTTTAAAAGACAAGCTTATTGGCGATCCTGATATATGGTTGTGTCATAATTGTGGTGATTGTACTTCATCATGTCCAAGAGATGTGAGGCCCGGTGATGTTATTGCCTCAATAAGAACATATTCATATTTGTTTTATGCACGTCCGCGTTTTTTGGCCAAATGGTTACATTCGCCAAAATATCTTCCTCTGATAATTCTTTTTCCTGCTTTGATCATTTGCGGAATAATTTCTATTGCAGGAACATTCAATATACCTGACGGGCCTGTTAATTACTCTAACTTTTTTCCTCATGCCTGGCTTAATGGTTCATTTTCTGTAATTGTACTCATTACAGTTTTATTTACCTTGAGTGGTATTAGAAAGTTCATAACAGATATGAGAAGAAACACGAAGCATTTGACATCTGAGAACAAGAAAAACGCTTTTTCTATCTTTATGAAAATATTTAAACATTCTGATTTTAGAAATTGTAATACAAACCGCTTTAGGTCTACTGCACACCTACTTGTTTTCTGGGGCTTTGGGCTTTTACTACTGGTAACATCCTTTGCAATTCTTGCAGTTATCTTTTTTGATTATCCAATGAATTTTTTACACCCGGTTAAAATAGCAGGTAATGTGGGAGGGCTTGCTCTTATTATTGGTTGCACAATAATGATTGTTCAAAAACTAAAAGATAAAAATAACTCTAAAGGAAATACCGGCTACACTGAGTGGTTATTTCTCATATCCTTACTTTTATTAACATTATCTGGAATTTTTGTTGAGATGGCAAGGTTTCAAAACTGGGATATTGCCTATCATTTATATTTTATTCACCTGGTGCTTGTTTGGATGGTTGTGATTTATGTGCCTTATTCAAAATTTGCACATATTATTTTCAGGACAATAGCAATGGTGTATACTGGTAACAAAGGAAGATAATTAACAGGCTCAAATCCTTTTTGCGCCGTCACCAATATCTGCAATATAAAAATCGGCTTCCAGTCCGGTTTTTTCTTTGTATGCCAATCCAACTTTTTCTATTAGTTCAGAAATAGATTCTTCTTTAACAAGACTGACTGTACATCCGCCAAATCCTGCACCGGTCATTCTTGAGCCAATTACTCCTTCAATTTTGCGTGTTTCTTCAACTAAAGTATCCAGTTCAATGCCTGTTACTTCATAATCGTCGCGTAATGAATCGTGTGAGTCGTTCATTAATTTGCCGAATTCGATTAATTGACCCTTTTTCAGGTAATTTACAGCATCAAGAACTCTTTGGTTTTCATAAATGACATGTCTGGCACGACGTTTAATTGTTTCGTCGGGAATTAAATTTTGTAACCTGTCGAAATTTTCAGAATTTAATTCGGCAAGAAAAACAATTGGTTTTTCCTGACTAAGATATTTTACAGCTTTACTACATTCTTCAACTCTCTCATTATATTTAGAGTCTGCAAGTCCGCGGCTTTTGTTTGTATTTGAAATAACAAGTTTGTATCCTTTGATTACTGCCGGAACAAGTTGGTATTCAAGCGTGTCGCATTGAAGAAATATTGCATGATCTTTTTTACCCATACAGACGGCAAACATATCCATTATGCCACAATTAACACCTATAAATTCATTCTCCGATTTTTTCGACATTTTCACCATCTCAATTCTGTCAAAACCAGAATTAAGAATATCATTTAATCCAAAAGCAGTTGCTATTTCTATTGAAGCGGAAGAGGATAATCCTGCTTCATTTGGTATATTTCCCCAGAACAAAAATTCCATTCCAGGAATTTCTAATCCTTTATTAATAAACTCATTGATAATTCCAAGAGGATAATTTATCCATTTGCCTTTTTGTTTTTTCGTCAACTTTTTCAGATCAACAGTTGATGAATATTCAAAATTCAGAGAAGCGAATTTTATATGCTTTTTATCTGTTTTTCTAACAAGGAAATAAGTGCCAAAACTTAAAGCACAGGGGAAAACATATCCACCGTTATAATCAGTATGTTCTCCGATAAGATTAACTCTGCCTGGCGAAAAATAGCAGTGAATTAATTCACTGCTATCTCCGTATTTATTAGTAAATTCTTTATTTAGATCTTCAATATTCATTTTTTAATGGCCATGTATCATTCCTATTTTTCTTGCAATCTCTTCGGGAATGGCATCTTTATGAACCATAATTGACATAGTTCTCAGACGCATCCACTCGTACGACATATAAGAATATCCTTCATAAACACCTCTTACACCCCAGGAATTTTTTTCTTTGAAATATTTTTTTCCATTCTGGTCTTTTGCAATTCCCATAATGTGCATACAGTGGTCGTCAGTAAGTGTCCAGGCATCAAAATTCTGCTGTCTGATTTTTTGAGTTATTTCTTTTTCCTCAATACCAGGCTTTATTTCCTGTTTGTCATCAGCCGGTACCATAGCAACACCTTTGGCAAAATTCAGACTGCTAATATCAGCTGCCCATGAGATTGAATATCCTTTCATAATTGAATACTCCATGATCTCCATCAACTCATCAATAGGAACATTATACACGGTGTTATGTGCCCAGTTGTCAGGAACTTCAAGTGCAAATTTTTCATAAAAAGGATGGTGGGTATAAGAAGAAAATTCAATATAATCGTCAGGATTAATTTCAAGCATTTCTGCAAAAGTTTTAGGAGTATATTCTTCCCCTTCGTAATTAAATTTTCTGGGATTTTTGCTAAGATATGAATCAGTTAACTGTGAAAATGAATGTTGCCAGTGAGGAAATTTACCATTACTTTCCAGTACCAATTGAATAAATCCATCTAATATCTTATGCATAGCTCCATGATTATGTAGACTAACACCTTTTTTCAATCCACTATATGCTTCATCAGGAACCATTCCGTATTTTTTCCACATATTGGTTACATCGTGCTGTGCGCCACCAGGAGCGAAAGTGGTATTTCCATGCCATCTGATATAATCTGTGGCTTTATTATTATAAGTGTTTCTTACAGTGTACATTTCAGACAGGTCAAACTCACCTTTCCCCAATCTGATAAGTTCACTTTCAATCATAGAGGTTGTACCGAAACTCCAACAGGTACTTGTGCCACCCTGATTTTTCACAGATGTAGTTTTCAATATTTTAACAGGAGTCATTTTAAAAGGATTTTCATCCTTATCCTGAGCCGACACATTAAGTGAAAATAGTAGGACAAAACTGAGTAATAATCCGAAGAATCTCATGCAATTTGATTTCATTTAATAATAATTTAAGTTAATAATTATATAATATTTATTTGAAAATAATCTTTAGCTCAATCAACAATTAATATGTAATTTTAGATTTTAAAAGTAATAAAATTACTGAAACCTTAGAGCTAAAAATATGAAAGCAATAAAATTTTTCTTAATAGTTTTTATTTTTCTTCATGGAGAATTTGTATTGGCAGATAATTATGATTTGTTTTCCCCTGATAAACGTACCTATGTGAAAATAATTGTCGATAAAAACATTAGTTTCAGCGTTTTATATAACAATATTGTATTAGTAAAGTCTGCAACTTTATCAATGAATATAATGGATGATATAATTTTAGGCAAAAATCCTAAAATTAATAAGATTAAGAGAAATAGTGTAAATGAAATTATCTATCCTGTTGTTTGGGAAAAACGAAAAGAGATACCTGATATATATGAGCAAATAGATATTAAATTTAAAGATGGTTATTCTGTTATTTTCAGAGCTTATAATGATGGAGTTGCATATAGATTTGTTACAGGATTAAAAGATGAAATAACAGTTAATTCTGAAGAATTTGCAGTTCATTTTCCCTATGATGAAAAAATTTATTTCCCTGAAGAAGAAAGTTTTCTTACTCATTCAGAAAGATTATATAAACATATTAAATTATCGGAGATTACCGAAAAAAGAATGAGTTGCATGCCTGCGATAATTGATTATAAAAATGGAACAAAACTAATTATTACAGAGTCTGATCTTGAGTCTTATCCGGGATTGTATCTTTCGGGCTCTTCTGATGGAAGTGCAGGGATTTTTGGTAAATTTCCACCATATCCGCTCGAAGAGATACAAACCAGAGACAGGACAGTTGAAGTAAAAAGAGCTGCTGAATATATCGCTAAGACTAAAGGAACAAGATCATTTCCCTGGAGAATATTTGCTATTGCTGAAAAGGATTCTGATATACCTGTTAATGATATTGTATACAGGCTTGGGCCTGATGGAAAACTTGATGATCCCTCATGGATAAAACCTGGTAAAGTATCCTGGGATTGGTGGAACGCTTTGAATATTGAAGGTGTTGATTTTGAATCGGGTGTTAACACTGCCACATATAAATACTATATTGATTTTGCTGCTAAATATGGTATAGAATATATTATTCTTGATGAAGGATGGTCAGCTCCGGAAGATATATTTAAAATTAATCCTGATGTTGATATAGATGAATTATTTAATTATTCGCAAAAGAAAAATGTAGGAATAATATTATGGGTTGTGTGGAAAAGTCTTGATAATGACCTTGAAAAGGCATTAAATAAATTTGAGCAATGGGGGGCAAAAGGAATTAAAGTTGATTTTATGCAACGCGACGATCAGATAATGGTAGAATACTATTATAAAGTTGCTGAAGAAGCAGCAAAACGACATTTACTTGTTGATTTTCATGGATCGTATAAACCAGCCGGTTTACGAAAAGCCTATCCTAATGTTATTACACGTGAGGGAATTAAGGGCCTTGAGAATTCCAAATGGGGTGAAGAAATTACACCGGAACATAATGTTACAATTCCGTTTACAAGGATGTTTGCAGGACCAATGGATTATACTCCAGGAGCAATGAGAAATGCTCAAAAAGAAAATTTTAAACCCTTTTTTACCCGTCCAATGAGCATGGGAACAAGATGTCACCAATTGGCGATGTATGTTATTTATGAAAGCCCCCTGCAAATGTTGTGCGATGCCCCGTCCAATTATTATAAAGAGCCTGAAATAATGGAATTTTTATCTGTGGTGCCGACAGTATGGGAAGAAACAATAATTCCTGAAGCAAAAATAGGAGATTATATAATGACTGTAAGGAAAAGTGGTGATGAATGGTATGTTGGAGCTATGACTGACTGGTCTTCACGGGATATGATCCTTGATCTGTCATTTCTTGAGAAAGGGGAATATATTATAGAAATATGGCAGGATGGAATAAATTCAGACAGGATAGCAACAGATTATAAGAAAATTACCAAAACAATAAAATCAGGTGAAAGTATAAATATTCATCTTGCAAAAGGAGGAGGTTGGGCCGCCAGGATTTACCAATAAATAATGTATGAAATGATTTTAATTAAATGAAACCAGGTCAATTGGCCTTAGTACACCCATAAACTTAACAATCTTCTCTCCCAGTTCATATGCATTTACGTGTATTATGTAAACA
>JBHOTF010000065.1:0-11815 GCA_042584005.1 Bacteroidota bacterium | reverse complement strand
AATCCCATTTTTATACATATCACACATTGATGGCAAGCGGTCTTTTTTATCATATTCAGCATATTTATAAACCTCATCAGAGAATATTATAATATCATTTTTCTCTGCGATTTCAATAATTCTTTTGTAATTATCAGGAGGAATACAATAGCCGGTAGGATTATTTGGCGAGTTAATAATTATAGCTTTAGTATTTGGTTTAATTAATTCCTGTAATTGATCTATGTTGAGTTGCCAATCATTATCCGCATCCATTATCCATTCAGATATTGAAGCACCTACAGATGAGGCTACTTCAAATAATGATTGATAGCATGGTGTTTGTACAATGATATTATCACCCTGATTAAGCAATACATTCATAAATATAAAAATGCCTTCTTCAGCACCTGAGAATACAATTATATCTTCAGGGTTCTGATTTGTATATAGTCCGGCAATTAGCTCTCTTAGTTCCGGATCGCCCTGGGATTCGGTATATCCCAACCATACTTTCTTAAAATCTTCTGAAGCTCCTTTTTCCATATACAGAAGTTCTCCTATACTAATTGATTCGCAGTCGGATGAGCATAAAAGGTAAGGTGTAGTGAACTCATATTTGGCAAAAAATCTTTCAAGTTTGAAGGGGTTGATGTTCATGGTTAAGTGGTTAAGTGGTTAAGTAGTTGAGTGGTTAAGTAGTTAAGTGGTTAAGAGGTTAAGAGGTTAAGAATAGGGTATATTTTCATTATTTCCAATATTAATAATAAAATTCATATAAATATATGGACTTATGATAAATTTATTTAATCTAGATATATATATATTTGCGCGAAAAATTAGTAATTTTGCCTGGTCAATTATGAAGCAATTACCTTCAGAATTTCGCTACCATCCGGGGAATCAATTTGTTAGGTCAGCTGATTCGGTTGGAGCTAATATCGCTGAGGGTTACGGTAGGTTTGCATATAAAGATAAAATCCGCTTCCATATAATTGCCAGAGGCTCTCTTGTTGAATCCATTCATTGGACTAAGATAATGTTAGACCAAAATATTATACCTCATGAAACTTTAGAACAATTTGAAATATTATTATATCAGGAACTAAGAATGTTGAACAATTATATTAAATATTTACAAAAAAAATTAAAAACTACTACCACTTAACCACTTAACCACTTAACCAATATACCAATCCACCAATTAATCTTTAGATATATATTACTTCCTTGTAACCACCACGCAAAGCATTGCGTGGCTATAATTTATCTTAAATCAACCTCTTAACCGCATAACCGCTTAACCACTTAACGTCTTAACTAAATAAATAGACTAAAAATTTTAAAATATGATAAATGTCCTACTAGCCAAACACAAACGATTAAACATGTCGGTTTTGCCGACGCCGATTCAAAGGCTTGATAAAATATCTGAATTGTGTAATACCGAAATATATTGTAAACGTGACGATCTTACTGGTTTCACTTTTGGCGGAAATAAAACAAGAAAACTGGATTATCTTATTCCTGAGGCTCTTGAACAAAAGGCCGATTGTATTATTTCTGTGGGTGCAAATCAGTCGAACTTTTGTAGAATGGCTACAGGAGCAGCAGTAACCAACGGACTGGATGCCTATCTTGTTCTGGCAGGATTAAAACCCGAAAAAGCTACAGGAAATTTGTTGGTGGATCATTTATTTGGCGCAAAAATTCTTCATATAGATACTGAGGAGAATGAAGTAATGGCTGCTGAGGCTGCAAAACTTGAACAGAAACTTATTAAAGAAGGTAGGAAAGTATATAATGTTCCTATCGGCGGATCAACTCCAACAGGTTTACTGGGTTATGTAAATGCTTTCCAGGAAATATTAGATTATTCTGAGCAGACTGGAATTCATTTTGATACAATTATTTTAGCTTCAGGCTCCGGTGGAACACAGGCAGGACTGGTTCTTGGAAAAGAGCTGAGTAATTCTGCTCATAAAATTATTGGTATGAGTGTTGGAAGAAGTAAGGAAGAATTGACCGGGGTTGTATACGATTTGGCTGTTGAGGCTGCTAAAGAGGTGGGAGGAGAGGTGAATTTTGAAAGTGTAATAGTAGATGAATCTTATTTTGGTGATAAATACGGTGTTAAAACTGATGAAGGAAAAGAGGCAATTGATTATTTTGCCCGTATGGAGGGCATTATGCTCGATTTTGTATATACCGGTAAAGCTGCAGCAGCTATGATTGATTATTCCAGACGAGGCCTTTTTTCAGCTGGAGAAAAAGTATTATTTATTCATACCGGAGGAAATATTGAATTATTCGAATAAATATTCAATTAAATTTTGTTAATATTAAACCATTGAACAGGAAATTTGTCCTAGTCAATATTATAAAATAACTATAGTTTTTATTAAAAGTATGAGAAGAATAGATAGAAGAATTATCATTATAGGAGGCCTGATTTTTACTTTAGGAATGGCATATGGCCTGATGAGATATTTAATTAATCAAAAAAAGGAGCCACCCAGACAATCTTCAGTTGAAACAAAACGATTTGTCAAAATAGAAAAGGTTAAACTTTCAGTTATTGTTTCTCCTGTAGTGGCTGAGGGACGCATATCCTCTATGTCTGAGATTGATATTGTTGCAGAAGCCTCAGGAAAAATTATTTCAGGTGATGTTAGTTTGAAAAAAGGATCAGCCTTTTCAAAGGGTGATTTATTATTTACTATTTATCCTGATGAGGTTGCTTTGGCATTAAAAGCAAGGAAAAGTCAATTTCTTAATCTTCTGGCAAATCTTTTGCCCGATTTAAATATTGACTATCCTGAGCATGAAAAAAGATTCAGAGAGTTTTTCTTATCTGTAAAAATGGATGAAGACCTTCCTGATTTTCCACCATTGGATAGTGAAAAAATAAGAATATTCCTTGCCAGTAATAATATTTTAAGCGAATATTATAATATTCTAAAAGATGAACTTAAGCTAAAACGTCATAATGTGTTTGCTCCTTTTGACGGTACATATACTCAGGTGAGTCTTGAAGTTGGTGCATATACAAATGCCGGAGGAAAAGTTGCTCTTGCTATTAGAACTGATGAACTTGAATTAGAGGTGCCGGTTAAACTGGAAAAATATTTTGATGCAAAGTGGATTAAAATAGGTGATAAGGTAGAAGTTATATCCGACGTAAGATCTCTCTCATGGTCTGGTATAGTAATTAGAAAAAATCAGTTTGTTGATGAAAATACACAGTCTCAGGGAATTTTTGTGAAACTAAGAAGTTTTAAGTCTAAACCAATACTTGAAGGTGAATATCTTAAAGCTATATTTCCCGGCCATCCTATTGAAGGAGCAATAGAAATACCAAGAAATGCTGTATTTAATTACGATGAAGTGTTTATTGTTATTAATGGGCGTTTGCAAAGAAAAACAGTAAACATTATTAAACGTAATGACTATACAGTGATAATTAATAATCTGTCGGATGATGATTTGCTTGTTATGCAACCACTAATTAATGTTCAGGAGGGTACTCAGGTTACATATGAAGGTGATCCAAATGCAAAAGAAGAGATGAAAAAATCCGGAAATAAACCCGGTAATAAGGATGGTGAAAAAGAACAAAAAGAGAATAATTAAGGAATTTTTATTATGCGAAAATTAATAGAAACTTTTGTAAAATATCCGATTTATGCAAATCTTATTATTGCATTTGTCATCCTGGCGGGCGGGTATAGTTTCCTTTCGATGAATAAATCTTTTTTTCCTGAAACTAAAAGCCGAATAATAAGTATTACAGTATTTTATCCGGGAGCCTCACCTATTGAAATGGAAGAAGGGGTTACCACAAAGGTAGAGGAGGCTGTTAGGGGATTAGTTGGAATAAAAGAAATTACTTCCACAACCGTTGAAAACAGATCTACCGTATCGGTTGAAACAACAGGAGAATATCCTATTGATGAGGTTTTAATAGAAGTTAAAAATGCTGTAGATGGTATTTCTTCACTTCCATCAGCGGCAGAACGGCCAATTGTTGCCAAACAGCGTTCGAGAGCAATGGGGCTTACTATGAATCTGGTTGCTGATGATGAATTAAATATTGATTTGATGACAATGAAAGATTATGCCCAGCGAATTGAAGAAGATTTCTTTAATTCGGGCGTAATGAGCCAAATTTCTTTATCGGGTTATCCTCAGCCGGAAATTTCTGTTGAGGTCAAAGAGGAAGAGTTATTAAGACATAATATAACATTCGATGATATTAGCCGTGCAATTCAGAATAATAACCAGGACGTTTCGGGAGGGCAAATAAAATCGGATGATGAAGAACTTTTAATTCGTCTAAGATCACGTAGTCCGGATCCAAATAAAATTGGTAACATAATAATAAAAGGACAAACAGATGGAGGGTTTATTAGAATTCAAGATGTAGCGGAGGTAAAAAAGAAATTTGCCGATACACCAAACAGATCCTGGGTAAATGGACAATCTTCAGTAACTATAAATATTCAAAAATTACCTGAAGAGGATTTACAGGCAATGACAGATTTTGCCAGGGATTATTTGAAGGAGTTTAATTCCAAAGATATGGGTGTTAAACTGGTTATGTCAAGGGCATTTCTTGATATTCTTGATAGCCGGTTGGCACTACTTACCAATAATGGATTAATTGGTTTAATTCTTGTGGTTGTTTCATTATCACTATTTCTTAGTGTTCGCTTATCTCTATGGGTTTCCTGGGGTATCCCTTTTAGCTTTCTTGGGATGTTTATTATAGCGCATATGTATGGTATTACAATAAACATTATGTCTTTAATGGGGATGATACTGGTAATTGGTATTCTGGTTGATGATGGAATTGTTATAGCTGAAAATATTTATGTGCATTTTGAAAGAGGTAAGAGCCCGAAACAGGCAGCAGTTGATGGTACTATGGAGGTGCTTCCGGCTGTATTAACATCAGTTACTACAACTATAATTGCTTTTACGCCCCTGCTGTTTCTTGCCGGTACCAGAATGGAAATGATGTTACATCTGGCAATTGTGGTAATTCTTAGTCTTTTCTTTTCACTTATTGAAGCTTTTTTTATTTTACCGGCACACCTTTCGAATCCGAAAGTACTTTCTCAAAAAAGTCTGGATGCACGATACAAGGGAATTAAAAAGTATTTTGAAGGATCTATTGTTTGGCTTAGAGAAAGAGTATATAATTATTCTCTGATTTGGCTTATCAAATGGCGTTATTATGTAATGGGAATACCACTTGCTCTGATATTAATAACTGCTGGTTTACTTGCAGGCGGTCATATAAAAAATACTTTTTTTCCAAGAGTAGATTTTGACCAGTTTACCGTTAATATTGCTTTTACTCCAGGTGATGGAGAAAAGCAAACATTGGAATACCTTCATATGTTTGAAGATGCAATATGGGATGTTAATGAAGATCTTAAAAAACAGTTAAATACAGAGGAAGACATTATTGAACGTATTAACACCAACCTGGGAAGTGCCTTTAATCGTCAGGAATCTGGCTCTCATGCAGGGAGTGTAGATGTTTATCCCATAAATCTCGAGGGATCACCATTAACAGGATTTGCAATATCAAATATGGTCTTGAAAAAAATAGGGCCAGTACCACTTGCCAGAAAATTCTCAGTAGGTGGAAGAAACAGATGGGGCTTACCTGTTTCAATTGGGTTAATGTCGAAAAACCTTGTTGAGCTGGAAGAAGCAAAAGATTATCTTATGGAGAGATTATCAGAAATGCCCCAGCTAAAAGATATTATTGAAAATGTTGCTTTAGGAAAACAAGAAGTAAGACTAAAGTTAAAACCAAAAGCATATTTTTTAGGATTAGATGAGAGTTCAATTGCAAAGCAGGTACGCCAGGGATTCTACGGTGGACAGGCGCAGCGACTTCAGGTAGGAAGAGATGAGCTAAGAATTTGGGTCAGATATCCTAAGTCAGACAGGCTCACTTTGGGACAAATGGAAAAAATGAAGATTAAAACTCAAAATGGAGAATATCCTCTTATTGAACTTGCCGACTATCATCTTGAAAGGGGACCTGTATCAATAAAACGTTTTAATGGTTCAAGAGAAATCAGAGTTGAAGCTGAAACAATAGATCCTTATGCTTCTGTACCTGAAATACTTGATCAGATTACTGTTGAAATAATGCCTGATGTTCTTGCACAATTTGCTGGTATTCGTTATGTTTATCAGGGCCAGCAAAAGGCAGGTAATGAGGCATTAGCGAAGGCTACGCAGTATTACCTGATTGCATTCCTGCTTATAATATTTTTAATTATTATTCATTTCAAAAGTGTTTCTAAAACCTTTATTATAATACTAATGATCCCGATTTCAATGCTGGGTGTTTTTTGGGGACACGGAGTTCATGGGGAACCTGTATCAATAATGAGTTTATGGGGTATAATTGCATTAACAGGTGTTATTATTAATGATGCAATTGTGTTTTTGTCGAAGTATAACGGGCTTTTAAAAGATGGCAAAAAAGTTAAAGAAGCAATTGTTGAAGCCGGCAAATCAAGATTGCGTCCAATTTTACTTACATCATTTACAACCAGTTTAGGTCTTTTCCCGCTTATTCTCAATTCTAGTGTTCAGGCCCAGTTCTTAGTGCCAATGGCTATTAGCCTGGCATATGGTGTTGCTATCGGAACAATATTTATACTAATATTTTTCCCTGTTTTAATAATGATTTTGAACGATCTGTCAGTATATTTTAAATGGGTTTGGACAGGTATAAAACCAAAACCCGAAGAAGTTGAATCAGCAGTTATTTATAATAATATTAAAATATCTGAGAAATAAATAAATATATAAATCAATGTATCAATATAAATTATATAAATATCTGATTATTATTTTGTTTTCCTGCTCTTTACATGGTATGGCACAGGAAAAACCATTAAGTCTTTCATTAGCTTTGGAAAAGGCACTCGAAAATAATTATGGGATAATAATTTCTAAATCAGATACAGAAATAGCCTCAATTAATAATAATTGGGGTCAGGCCGGGAAATATCCTACAATTGGCTTTAATGCATCATCAGCAAATAGTTATAATGTTAATGATGCTGCTGATTATTCCATGAACCGGTTATCATCCGGATTAAGTATGCAATGGACTGTGTTTAGTGGATTCAAGGTGAAGTTTACTAAGAATAAACTTGAACAACTGGAGGAACTTGCCAAAGGAAGTTCATCTGTGGTTGTCGAGAATACAATTGATGATGTTATTATGGCATATTATCAGGTTTTACTTCAAAAGGAAAAGCTTTCTGTATTGGAGATAGTAATGAAACTTTCAAACGACAGGTATAATTATGAACAAAAACGTCTTGATCTTGCTGTTAGTTTCAGCTATAATGTTCTTCAGGCAAAAAACCTTTATCTGAATGATAAAGCTTTATATATGAACCAGGAAGTTATTTTTCGAAACTCAATCAGAAATTTAAATTTTTTGATGGCTCTACCTCCTGAAGAAGAATGGATTTTTACAGAAAAATTTGAGCCACAGATGGAAAATTATTCATATGATGATTTACTTAGTAAATTGCTTGATAATAATAGTTTGCTTAAAAATCAATATCTGGGACTGTTACTTAAACAAACTGAGTTAAAGCTTAATAAGTCAGAGTTTTATCCTAAAGTAAATTTGTCAACAGGGATGGATAACACGCTGTCGAATACAAACCGGACAGGTATGGATCCTACAAATAGCAACAGTTTTAATTCTTATGGAAATCTCTCACTATCATATAACTTATATACAGGTGGTTCAAGAAAAAGGGCAATGGAGATTTCTAAAATAAATGAGGAGGTTGCCCAGATTGAGATTGATGAAATGAAGCATATCCTCACAAATCAGTTGATTAACACTCTGGATTATTATGATGTAAGAAAGTTATTATTTGAAGTGGCAGAAGAAAGCATGGAAGCTGCAGATCTAAATCTTAAAATTGCTGATGATAAATTAAAGACAGGAGCTATTAATTCCTTTAATTACAGGGATATCCAGATGATATATCTGAATACAGCAATAAGAAGACTGGAATCAATATATAACCTTATCGATTCAAGAACCGCTTTGACCAAACTAACCGGAGGACTTCTATTAATTGATAATTGAAAATTGAAAATTGAAAATTGATAATTGAAAGTTAAAAAAAGTTTAACAAGGTTGTAGTTTTTTATTTTTCATAGAAGTAATTGACAGATATCTTTTATTTTTGTATTTTCAACAAAATGCCATATTATTATGGTCTTTTAATAATAAAAAATGCTGGAATTCTTAAACAAACCATATCCATTCGACAATAATCTAAAACATAACATTAAGGTTATTTTTGGTATTAGTTTAGGGCTATTTTTTTTATTGTTATTTCTACAACCCTTTGGTATTGAAGAGATAAATGAAGATATGAAGATCTATATTATCGCAGGTTTTGGTGGAATTACAGCCCTGGCATTTACTTTGAATTTAATAATTGTCCCATCTATTATTCCGGTATTATTCAAAGAGGAAAAATGGAAAATCAAAAAAGAAATATTGTGGAACCTGTGGATTTTTATTACTCTTTGTGCAGGTTATTTTTTCTTTTCATATTATTCTGAATGGTTTAATATGGATTTTGCCTCTATTTTTAAAATATCTCTTATCAGTACAATACCAGTAATAATTCTGGTTACAATAAATCAGGACAGGTTTACTAAAATAGATTTAAGATCGGCCCTTGAGCTTAATAAATTATTAATGAAAAAGGAAACTCAAACTGATACTCTGCCTGAGAAAGAACGAATTTGTATAGACTCAGACAGTGGAAAAGATAATTTCGAGGAAGAATTAGATAATTTATTATTTATTCGTTCAGCAAATAATTATGTGGAGATATACTGGAAGAAGGGAGATGATACTAAAAAAATATTATTAAGAACCAGTTTGCAAAAAGCTGCGGATAAGCTGACGATTTTCCCTAAAGTATATAAGTGTCACAGAACCTGTGTTGTAAATATTGAGAATATAAATAAAGTACTTGGATCTTCTCAGAATTGCCGACTGTTATTCGATGGTGTTGATGAGGAAATTCCGGTGTCGCGTAACTATTCTAAAGAATTAATAGAAAAATATAAATCCTATTCTTCCGGGAAAAGCGCCTGATTATTATCATACGATTCGCCCCTAATTATTGCAGTTCGCACCAAAGAACCTGTGGTTACCACCAAATTAAGGCATTCAATCACAATTATTTTTACTACATTTGCAGGCTTTGTAATATTGCAGGGAATATTAAATTCCTAAATATAGAATTTTAATGATGAAACCGTTAAGGATTGGAAATCTGAAAATTAATATTCCTGTTATACAGGGAGGCATGGGAGTTGGCATATCCCTTTCAGGTTTGGCTGCAGCAGTTGCAAATGAAGGTGGGGTAGGTACTATTTCAGCAGCAGGTATTGGATTAATTAAAAAAGGTGTAAAAGGTGATTATCTTAAAGAGAATATTATTGCTTTAAGAAACGAAATAAGAAAGGCCAAGGAGAAAACCAAAGGCGTACTTGGTGTAAATGTTATGGTTGCAATGACCAATTTTGCCGATATGGTAACAACTTCAATTGCAGAAAAAATTGATATTATATTTGTCGGAGCCGGACTTCCATTAAATCTTCCCTCGTATTTAAAAAAAGATAGTGTTACAAAACTTGTCCCTATTGTTTCATCAGGGCGGGCTGTAAAGATTATTTGTCAGAAATGGATTGATCAATATAATTACCTTCCTGATGCAATTGTTGTTGAAGGCCCTAAAGCTGGTGGACACCTCGGATTTCATGCAGATCAGATCAATAATAAGAAATTTTGCCTTGAGAGTATACTTAAAGATGTTATTACCGAGGCGAAAATTTTTGAAAAAAAGTATAAAAGAAAAATTCCTGTTATAGCTGCCGGAGGTATTTATACAGGAAAAGATGTGAATAAATATCTTGACCTTGGAGCTTCTGGTGTACAAATGGGAACCCGGTTTGTTACAACCGATGAATGTGATGCATCTGAAGAGTTTAAACAATCTTATATTAAAGCAAAGCAAAGAGATATAAAAATCATTAATAGTCCTGTAGGTTTACCTGGCAGAGCAATTGAGAGTAAGTTTCTGAATAAAGTTGAAAAGGGAGAAAAGCAACCTCTTAAATGTCCTTATCATTGTATAAGAAGTTGTAATATTGAAAAAAGTCCTTATTGTATAGTTGTTGCCCTTATTCAGGCTTACCGCGGAAATTTTAATCATGGATTTGCATTTGCAGGAGCTAATGCTTTCAGAGCCAAGGCGATTATATCCGTCAACAAAACTTTCGATCTAATCAAAACTGAATATAATAAGGCAAAGGAAAAATATTCCAAAAGCTTTGCAAAATAAATAATCTATTCTAATTCGGAAATTTTTATTGTCCAGGCATAATTGCAGGGAGGATTTTCTCTTAATCTTTCAGGAATTTCAACATAAAAACCTTTTCCTTCTTTATGCCATTTCAATTTTCCTTTCAATCCTAACATTGTTACACTGGCCCCTTTGGCAGGGCTTATTGACGAGAGTTTTATTTTTGATGGTAATTTAGCCTCATTTTCTTCAGCCAGATAAATGGCATACACGCTTCCATCTTTATGCTGAGTAAGACATACTTTGTCTTCTTTGTAAGGTAATAATGGCCTGGAATTATATATTGCCTCAGAATTAATTTTCATCCAGCTGCCTATTTTATTGAGCCGGTCGTATGCATCATCATGCCATGTTCCTTCAGGAGATGGACCAATATTTAGAAGCAGGTTTCCTCCCTTAGCTACAATATCTACAAGCATATGAACCAGTTCCCTGCCTGTTTTGTATTTCGCATTAAAAGAATATGACCATCCGCCTCCCATAATAATACACGATTCCCAGGGGTAGGGTAGAGTCTTTTCAGGTACGCGGTTCTCCGGAGTAAGATAATTCTGGTTTTTTCCTTGTACTGCCCTGTCAACGACAATCAAACCGGGTTGTTTTTCTCTGGCTTTTTTTACAAGCTCATCCATTTGTATATCCTGACTCTGTATCCGGCTGAATTTATAATTCGGAGCAGTAATATAATCAAGAACCTCCTTGCGTGTCATTTTTTGCACCCATCCGCCATCAAGCCAGAGAATATCAACTTTACCATAATCAGTCATTAATTCAAGAATTTGATTATGAGTGTACTCGGTAAACTTTTTCCATCTTTCAGGATATGTTTTTATATCATAGTTTACATTTCTGTCGGGTGTGGCAAAATTTGGCCACCAGTAATATTCTGAGTGCCAATCGGGTTTTGAGAAATATGCACCTACTTTCAAACCTTCATTTCTAAATGCATTAAAAATTTCTTTTGTAATATTCGATCTGGGATTTGATTTAAAAGGGCTATTCTTGCCAGTGATTTTGTAATCGGTGTATTTACTATCGAACATACAAAAGCCATCGTGATGTTTGGTTGTAAAAACCATATATTTCATCCCGGCATTAGCTGCTGCTTTTGCCCATTTTTCAGGATTGAACTTATCCGGATTAAAGGTGGTTGACAGATTCTCATATTCCTTTTTATACTCAATATAATTATCCGATTTTCTTCTGCACCATCCCTCATCTTCAGCACATATCGACCAGGATTCTACAATTCCCCACTGACTGTAAGCACCCCAATGCATTAATAATCCGAATTTTATGTCCTGCCATTCTTCCAGATTTTCCAAAACAAGAGGATCCGTTTCCGGAACATATTTTTGCTCAGCATGTTGTGCAAAGGAAGA
>JBHOTF010000064.1:0-12419 GCA_042584005.1 Bacteroidota bacterium | reverse complement strand
GAATATATCTGCTTATATATGCACAAGAGATATGTGGTACTCCATCATTATCGAGACAAAGTGATGGATACCAGCCAGCACTGGCCCTTTCTTCTCCGGAAAAATTCAAAGCTATCTCAAATTTCCAATCCCCGGAAGCATTTGTACAATAATTTAAAAGGTCTGAACCTAAGCCATAAGTATTAATTTGCTCACCATAAATCACATGTGCATTACCTTGCTTATCAATTTTAATATCCTGGCGATTAAGAGTTTTTGAATATTCATCCAGGGTATAGAGCATATTATAATTATGGATCAGCTCATTATTCCATTTATTGCCCACATTATTAACATAGTACAAATGTGCATTTACAAAAGACCAATAATAGTCGTATGAATCGGGATTGGAGCGAGTTTTTAAAACCAACAGATGAAATGTACCATCCGATCCAATATCAGCAGACAGTTCATAAATATATTGCCCCCCTTCATTATTATAACTAACTATTGTTTCTTTTTCCCATTTATTATCTATTGATTTATAATAATGCACTATTTGTTGAATCACATTATTTGAAATTGCCACAAAAATATGTGGTTCTGATTCTGAATCGTATAAAAGAACTGAAATTTCCAATCTATCACCTGAGATATAAGGTTACCGGTTCTCCCTTCAGTTTTATTAAAAAATGAAATACCAACCAATCCTTTATCAGCACATTGAGCCCAACTTCTACTATGGCTTTCATTCAAGCCATAAAAAATTTTTACGGGTGCTGTTTCGTTTTTTGTATTATATGTTTGATTTTGGGATACCAGCTGATTATTAATCATCAATAATAACAGAAATATCAATAATAATTTACCAGAATTATATTTTAGTTTTTTCATTTTAGAAACTTTAATCTTAAACAAAAATATATAATATCATGGTCTAAAACCACCCAATTACGGGCATTACCGGCCTTTGCTTACAAACAACTTCCAAATGTTTACGAACTACAGGAAAAAGCGATAAAGGTTATTTATTGTAAAAGAAATCTAAAATCGATTGGTTAAGAGGTTAAGAGGTTAAGATGTTAAGTGGTGGATTGGTGTATTGGTTAAGAGGTGCTCTGGGGTCTGTGGTCTGGGTTAATGGGGTAATGCGTTATGCGGTCGGGGCTAATGGAGTAATGAGGTGTAATTATAAATTGTTAAAATATTTGTCAAGAAATTTGATTCTCAGATTGACGAATTCTTTTATAATATCAAGTTCTTTTAAATAATCATTATTATCGAAATACCAGCTGCTATTTGCCGGCCATTTTTCAAAATTTTTGTCAATTTGAGTATGAATAATTTTATCATTCCTGTTAATATGATTATTTAGGTTTTTTACAGATAATACAGAATTGCTTCTCATTTTCAACCACCTGTTGTTCAGTCTAATAATATAGTTTATTGATTTAATTTCCATTAATCTTTTTAATAAAACCGATCTTTTACAATCTAATTCATACTTCATCATATTAAGTTCATTATCCCCATCTCTTCCGAAAGAGTGGTCATAATCCCAAATTGCAATACGAAATGGTGTATTGGAATCTTTTTTATACAGATAGAAATTTTTCATTATCCCGTCAGAATTATTGGTAAATAACAGGAGAAGATGCCAGTCGATAACATTGTTAATATCAATGTAGGATGATATTTCATTTGAAAATTCAGAATCGCTGGAGTCAAACAGGAAATCTTTAAATTCTTCTATATATTTTGTTTTATCGGATTTTGATTTATCAGGGTATTTTTGCTCATAATAATCTAAAGAATCTTCTACATAAGTAAGTTTTTCTTTGTAAAATATGGGAGGATCTTTAAATATCATCGCCATACTATCGGATTTGTTTATCCCCAGGCGTGTAGCATCTAATTTTTCCATTAATACGTATAAACCATTATAAACCCCATCGATTTTAACATTTGTGAAGGCTGATAAGGGAGCAATATTTGAAGAATTCATTTCCATGAATAAATCATAAGATATTTTATGCCTCATAAATGTTTTATCAATATAGTTTGCATTTAATATCCAGTCATTATCTCCCGGTAAATCACAAAAAGGATATTCCTTTTCCGTTTTTATTGTAAATGAACGTTTAAAATACTTACTGGAAACACCGCCCCTGTATTTAATTTGAGCATTCATCATAATGCTGTCATTTCCTGAGGAATATATAATTTTACCGGCTTCCTTTGTTGTCCATAAAATGGTATCTCCCGGAAGAATATTAAAACAAGGGAACTGATTATTTTCAGTCCCCTTAAATGATATTAAAAGAGTTAAAAAGAATATTGATAATACTAGCTTAGTTTTTGTCATCAATCTCAGAATACTTATTCCAAATAAATTCCACTACCTATATAATATGTTGTTCCGGGAATTCTTATAACATATGCAAGCTTCTTTTCCTGTTTACTTGATACGGGGTTATTCCAATAATATTCATAATAACCATCGTTATCGTTTTGAACAACTTCTAATAATCCCTGAATAACATAGTTGCCCACAGGGTCTTGATAATCTGTTAAATCCTGGCCCTGAAGATTTTTCTGTACTCCATGAGCTACATTTACACAATCAAAATCATACATAAAAAAGTAACCACACTGGTCATCAAAGAATCTTATGTGGTCAATAAATTGTCTGCAAAACTCAACCCTTTCCAAGGAGTCGGTATATATATTTTCAAAAACCCCTCCTATTCCCTGAGCAACAGATCCTGTTAGCTCAACAAGCATTTGTTTATCTGCATCTATCTTATCATAATAAGTATCTTCAGAATAATCATAAAATCCTGAGCCTATAAAAAATTCAACTTCAGGAATATTTTTTACAAATGCTATTTTTCTTTCAATATTCTGTGTCGCAGGATTTTCAAAATAATATTCTAAAAAACCATATCCGGAATATTTTATAGCTCTTACCATTTCCTGAACATAATACTTGCCATAAATATCCTGTATATTTATTCTTAATTCACCTATCAATTCAGGTTTAACAGCATGAGCAACCATCCATGCATCATAACTTTCAAGAAAAAAATATCCGGTATCATCATCGAAATAACGTATTGGTTCTATAAATGCCTGGCATAACTGAGCACTTTCAGCGCTATCGCTTTCTATAACAGAGAAAACTGATTGAAAACCGGCAGCCAGATTTGTTGTATTAGCCTGAATAATATTCTTTTTAAGCTCATAATGTGATACTGAGTCGTGGTATTCGATAACTTCCTCTTTTTTGCAGGAAAACAAAATTATTATCAGGAAAAACCCTGACAAAGCATAAACTAATTTGATTTTTTTCATTCTTTACAAATTATTATTAAAGAATTGTATTATTCTATTCTATTCTATTCTACATATATTCCTGCACCAACAAAGAAGTCATATCCGGGAATTCTAACAACGTAAGTTAGTTTTTGCTCTTCTTGTCCACTTACCGGATTATTCCAATAATACTCTACAAATCCATAATCATCTGCAACAACTTTATTGACCATCTCCAGCATAAAGTAAGCTCCTTTGGTATCCTGATAATCGCTAAAATCAACACCTGCATTAGCGGGATTAGCAGCATGAGCATGACAAAATGCTGTCAGATCATTTATAAAGAAATAGCCTGATCTATCATCGAAGAATCGAACATTGCTGATAAATTCCCTCATAAAATCCAATCGTTGAAGAGAATCAGTATATATTTCATCAAATAAATTCCCCAGGCCTTTTGCTATTGTATTACAGCATTCTTTTAAAACAGTTTTTTTAGCTTCCAGGGGCTCATAAAATGTTTCCTCCGGATCTCCATAAAATCCTGATCCTAATAAGCCTGATGCTGCAGGCAAATTAGTTACAAAACTTAATTTACGTTCATACACATTTGTAGCTATGTTCCTGCGGTAGAATTCAACAAATCCATATCCTGAATATTTTACCGTCTGAATAATTTCGCGTACAAAATATTTTCCATAAATATCGGTTGTATCAAAACGACAAGTACCAACCAGAGCATGATTAAGGTGAGCCACAACCCAACCTTCATAAGTATCAAGAAAGAAGTAGCCTGATCCGTCCTCAAAATATGTTGCTTCATCAATAAATGATTGAGCTACCCGGGCCTGATCAGCACTATCCGGCATATTAATAAATACTGTTTGAAAAGCTGTTGCAACATTTGTTGTATTTGTTTGCACAACTGACTTGTTAAGCTCATATTGAGAAACCATGTCATATCTGTTAATAGTTTCTTCTTTTTTACAAGAAGAAAATATAAATAAACCAACACAAACTGCGATTAATAAGGAATTTTTAATAGTTTTCATATTTTAACAATTTAATTTCTATTTATTTCAAGCTCCATCTTTTTGAGCTGTTTATCTTGAATTCAAATTCTTTTGGTGGCTGAGCATTTAATAAATGTTTTACAAAATAGTCCCATCTGCGACGCATCATATAAGATTCGCTACTAAAACCATGTCCTCTGTTAGGGAAAAGAATAAGGTCAAAATCTTTATTGGCCGCAATTAACTCGTTCACAACTAGAAGAGTCATGTAATATGGTACATTTCCATCCATAGTACCATGGGCTAATAAAAGTTTTCCTTTTAAGTTTCCAGCTAGATTTTGATTTGCCTGATTATCGTAACTGGTAGTACCGTCTTTATTAGTGGTCAATAGACCCTGCCATTTTTCACCCCAGTCGTCTTCATAATTTCGGTTGTCGTGATTTCCTGCACCACTTACTGCTACTTTAAAAAAATCGGGATAACGCAGAATAGCATCTGTTGATGCAAAACCGCCACCGGAATGTCCATATATACCAACTTTATCGATATCTATATATGGATATTTTTTTGCAAGCTGTTGCATTCCTGTTATATGATCGGGCAATCCGTTATCGCCCATATTTCCGTAATAAGCTTCATGAAATGATTTTGATCTTCCAGGTGTTCCCATTGCATCAATCGTAACAACAATAAAACCAAGTTCAGCTAATGATTGTCTGTCACCTCTTGAAACCGAGTAACTTCTACTGCCAACACTTCCAGATTGTGGCCCGGGATAAATGGAATTTATTATAGGATATTTTTTTGTCGGATCTAAATTTGTGGGAACATACATTTGTCCATAAAGATCTGTTTTGCCATCTCTTGCTTTTACCGAGAAAGGGATTACAGGTTTCCATCCGGTGGCCAACAGACGTGAAACATCTGCTTTTTCCAGATCGAGAAGCTTCTTCCCTTTTGTATTTCTTAATATTGTAACAGGAGGAATAACCGGAGTTGAGTATGTGTCAACAAAATAGGCACCTGATGGAGATAATGAAATAGTATGGTGGGCATTATCAGGGCTCAGAAGTGTTAAATCGGAACCATCCATATTTATACTATATAAATAATGGAAATATGGATCTCCCTGCTCTCGACATGATCCGGTAAAATATATTTTGCGGCTTTTCTCATCCAGTTTAAGTATTTTTAATACGTTCCATTCGCCGGTGGTGATCTGGTTTTTTAATTTGCCAGTTGTAAGATCATATAAAAATAGTTGTCCCCAATTATTTCTTTCAGAGAACCATATAACTTCATTTGAAGCAAATAATACTTTCCAGTTAATACCACCATTTCCTGATTCAAAAAAAGTTTCAACCTTTTCATCAAGCACCTCTCTCACTACACCGGTTTCAGGGTTTGCAATACGTAGAACCTCATGCTTATGATCGCGTGAGGTAGATACAAATGCAAATTGTGATGCATCCTCACTCCACTGAGCATCAGCCAGGCCACCGCCGTAAGCTATATGGTCGGTTATGGTTGAGCGGTGCTGATCGGGTTTCATTTTTAACCTTACCACTTTCGGTCCATCAGTATGAATTATCACCCGGTGTACACGAAAAATAACACTGTCTTCAGGTAATGGGTATTTCCATGCCTCTAATGTAGGATGTCCAACATTTGTTGAAACAAGATACATCTCTCCTACTCCCCGCCCGTCATGCTGAAAAGTTGCGATCTTTTTAGAATCGGGCGACCACAGAAGTACAGGACTATCTCTTTTGGTCCATCCGGCATTATTTGTAGCATAGCCAAAATCTTCAATACCATCATTTGTAAGTTTTGTTTCTTGTCCATTCTCCAGATTACGCATCCATAGATTATAATCGCGAATAAATGCAGATTTTTTGCCATCAGGAGAAAGAATTCCGCTTCTGTCCGTACTTCTTTTTGCTTCAACAGTCACACAAATATTGGTTTTGATATTGTATGAATATCTATAAGAGTTTATATTAAAATCAACAGATTTTTTATCCCCAGAAAATTCTAATTGAGTTAAAGGTAAATTTGAGGAATTATAATTTTCACTTAACAAAGTTGATAGTTTTGTTGCCAGTTTCACATGGTCAAATGCAGGTTTTCTGGTTTTTTTCTTTGCATTCACCAATATAAACTCAGTGCCTTCAGAATTTGTATTACTATACCAGAAAAAATCATCATCTATCCAGTTAGGACTAAGTTGCAAGCCATAAACCAGTGGGCTTGTATAGGTGCCGAGAAATTTCTCAGCATGTTCATAATCTTTTGTAGTAAGAGTTTTATGTTGTGCTAAAACATTATTATTTACAGCAAGCATTAATACAAATAATAATATAGCTGAAATTAATTTAACAGATGTTTTCATAAGTAAAAAGTTTAATTTTCAATTTAGTTTTTCCAGTATGGAAAATTACAAAATAAAGAGATAAAGAAAAACATGTTACAAAAAAGCTATTGACTTACATCCGGTTATAAATCCAGTTTGGCAATATTTTCAAAAGCATAGCTATTATTCTCCACCGTTTTGTTACGTAGGCAATATCTTTTTTTCGTTTAATAATATTATAAATCTGTTTAGCAGCGACCTCTTTTTTAGCCACCCAGAATTGTCCATCCCCTTTTGCCATATCAGTGTCAACTAAACCGGGACGAATATCGCTTACATATATTGGCATTTTTATTTTTTTCGCCTTTTGTCTCAGCCCTTCAATATAATTAATCTGGTATGCTTTTGTTGCATAGTACGAAGTTGCTAATCTGCTTCCTCTGATTCCTGCTATTGAACTAATTGCAATCAGATGACCATACTTTTGTTTTTCGAAATAATTAAATGCCCATGTTGCTATTTCAGTAAAGCCGGTAACATTTAAATCAATGGTCTTTTTTTCAATACTGAAATCTAATTCAGGATTTAAATCTCCGGTACCTGAGCTTATTACTAAAAGATCCAATCCACTTAATTCATCAACCAGCTCTTCCAGATTGCCTGTATTATCGTCTTTTGAAGCATCAAATACCTTTATAATAAAGCCTTGTTTATTAGTTTTTTTCAGCTCGTCAAGGAGCTCCTTTCTTCGGCCTGTAATTCCAACTTTATAGTTATTATTAACTAATATTACGGCAAGTTCCCTGCCTATACCGGAGCTTGCTCCTATTATTATAGCTTTTTTCATATTAATATTATTCTTAGGCTTAAAAGTAATAATAAAAAGAAATAAATTAAGCTATATTTGTTATCAAACACGGTATGGACCAGTTTATTGATCATTATTATAGGAATTTAATCAAACATTAAAATTATTAAGCTATGAAAAAACAAATAAAAACATTAGTTGGTATAATTATTATAGCCACAACATTTTTTATGGCCTGTGATAAGGAAGAAAAAAATAACTACAATGAAGATATTAAGGGAGTCTGGATAACATTCAGCAAAGACAATATTGAAATGGAAACAAACAATAAATTTTTAATGGATATAGACCAATATCAGGATTATGCAATTGGAATATATAATCCTGAGGGTGATGATAAATGGATTGTTAACCGTGATTATGAATACTATTTCGACGATAATAAATTATATATGAATGGCACCAGTCATGACGGACTTCTTTATGAGTTGATTTTTAATATAATAAGACTTGATAATTCTGAATTTGAATATTCAGTTGATCTTTTAAGTATTGCAGGGATTGTTATTGATGAACCGTTTACATATATATCAAAAAAATCTGTTAATAATTTTGAGGATGAAATAATTGGATTGTGGGAAGAAATTTCAAAAGACGGAGTAGACCAGACCACAGCACGATGGGAGTATAATAATGATAATACTTTTATCTATTCTTATAAAGAAAATGATGTGTGGATAGAAAAGGTTGATAATGATGGTGAATATTATGTTTATGGAGACTTTATGGCCAGCATTTTCACGAACAATATATTAACAGCTGAGGAGAAAAGGCAATGTGAATGTTGGGAAATTGTTTCTATTTCAGATAATATCATGGAATGGACCGCCCTGAGAGAGGATGGTGTTGTTGCAACATACAGGATGAGGAGGGTGGAGTAAGGAGTAGGGAGTATGGAGTAGGGAGCTTTCATGATTTAAGAATGAAGGTTTAAGATTTTTGATTTTAGATTACCCTTCAATTAACAAAAGCTCCATTATATTTTTGATTTGATTTTAGCATTTTAATAATTATTTGTTTATTATCTGTTTCTATTATTATGTTTGAATTGGGCATAATACTATTATCCAGAATTGCCAGTGATATTTTATCCATAATCTCTTTTTGAATAAGTCGTTTTAATGGCCTTGCACCATACTGAATATCATATCCTTTATTTTTTAGGTATTCGATACTTTTCTCACTAACACTAAAATTTATATTTTGTTTTTTAAGAACTTTAAGAAGATTATCCAATTGTATTTTAATTATTTCTTTAATATTTTCTTTAGTCAAAGGTTTAAACATTATCATTTCATCAATACGGTTAAGAAACTCCGGCTTCATTTTTTGTTTTAGTAAGCTAAATACCTGGTCTTTTGTTTTATTAATCACATTTTCCGTATCATTTTCATTGATATTTTCAAAATTATCTCTTATAATTTCAGATCCGATATTAGAGGTCATAATAATAATTGTGTTTTTGAAATTAGCTATTCGGCCTTTATTATCAGTTAATCTGCCATCTTCAAGTATTTGTAATAATATATTAAATGTATCAGGATGAGCCTTTTCTATTTCATCGAGTAATATTACAGAATATGGTTTTCTTCTAACAGCTTCTGTTAGTTGTCCTCCTTCATCATATCCAACATATCCTGGAGGAGCACCGATAAGGCGCGAAACGGCGTGACGTTCCTGATATTCGCTCATATCCATTCTGGTTAGCATATTCTCATCATTAAAAAGGTATTCAGCAAGTGCCTTTGCCAGTTCAGTTTTACCAACTCCGGTTGTTCCCAAAAAAAGAAATGAACCTACAGGTTTTTTTTCATCAGATAATCCTGTCCGGCTTCTTCTTATTGCAGAAGCAATTGCATTAATAGCTTCATCTTGTCCCACTACCCTTTTATGAATCTCATTTTCTATATTAAGAAGTTTATTTTTTTCCGATTGTATCATTCTTGTTACCGGAATACCTGTCCATTTTGAAACGACTTCAGCAATATCTTCTCTTGTTATTTCTTCCCTTACCAAACGTTTACCTTCTCTTTCATATTCTTTTAGTTTATCTATTGTTTCTTGCAATGAGTTTTCTGCAGAAGGCAATAGACCATATCTTATTTCAGCAACCTTAGAAAAGTTTCCATCTCTTTCTGCCTGATTTGCCTGATATTTATATGATTCAATATTTTCTTTAATTTTCTGGATACTGTCAACAACTTGTTTTTCATTTTTCCACAGAGCCATTAATTGTTTTCTTTCGTCTTCCAGTTCTGCTAATTTCATTTTAATCTGATTTAGCTTTAATTTGTTTTTTTCTCTTTTAAAAGCTTCTATTTCAATTTCCAGTTGCTGAATTTTACGATCCAAACTATCTATTTCTTCAGGTTTTGAATTCATTTCCAGTCTTAAATGTGCTGATGCCTCGTCAATAAGGTCAATAGCTTTATCGGGCAAGAATCTATCTGAAATATATCTTATTGATAATTGAACAGCTGAAATTATAGCTTCGTCTCTTATTCTTATTTTGTGGTAATTTTCATATCTTTCTTTTATTCCCCTGAGTATGGTAATAGCATCTTCTTCTGATGGCTCATCAATAAAAATTTTCTGAAATCTGCGTTCCAGAGCTTTATCTTTTTCAAAATATTTTTGATATTCATTTAGTGTTGTTGCCCCCACTGCTCTTAATTCACCACGAGCCAGTGCTGGTTTTAATATATTTGCAGCATCCATTGCTCCTTCACCACCGCCGGCTCCTACCAGAGTATGTATCTCATCAATAAAAAGAATTATTTTTCCTTCAGCATTTACAACTTCCTTAACCACTGCCTTTAACCTTTCTTCAAATTCCCCCTTAAATTTTGCACCTGCAATTAAGGCTCCCATATCAAGTGAAAAAATATCTTTTTCTAATATATCATCCGGAGCATCTCCATTTACAATTCTGAATGCAATGCCTTCTGCAATAGCT
This sequence comes from Bacteroidota bacterium, assembly GCA_042584005.1. GTDB lineage: Bacteria > Bacteroidota > Bacteroidia > Bacteroidales > JBHOTF01 > JBHOTF01. The sequence goes on along the minus strand of JBHOTF010000064.1, from coordinate 1,932 downwards.
GTTTTACCAACTCCTGGTTCTCCAATAAGTATAGGATTGTTTTTTGTTCTGCGTGAAAGAATTTGCATCACACGACGTATTTCATCATCACGACCTATAACAGGATCAAGTTTTCCTGATTTTGCCCTTTCATTTAAATTAATTGCATATTTCTCTAGTGCATTATAATTATTTTCAGCGCTATAGCTTTTTACTTTTTCACCTTTTCTCAATTGATTAATCGCAATCATAATATCTGTTTTATTAAGGCCGCTATCTTTTAACATAGAAGAAACCTGATCTTTAACATTCATTATGCCCAAAATCAAGTGCTCGAGTGAAACATAATCGTCACCAAATTCCAGTATTAAATTTTGTGCTTTAAGAAGGGCTTGATTTACGGTATCAGACAAATACATTTTTCCTCCTTTTACTTTAGGATATCTTTTTATAATCACATCTAAAGCCTGCTCCACATTTTGTCCATTAATAGAGAGTTTTTTAAATATGAAGGGAATGATATTTTCATCAACCTGCATAATTCCTTTTAGCAAATGACCGCATTCAATTGTCTGGTTGTCTGACATTAATGCCAATTGCTGGGATTTTTCAATTGCTTCCTGCGATTTTATAGTAAATTTATCTGTTTGCATAATTTTTATTATTTATAGCTTCAAAATTTTAAGGATTTAATTTTTATTATTGAACCATGTTTTGCATTTTCAAATCTTATACCATTCTTATATAAGTCACACAACACTGTCATTATGACACCCTTAACATCATTTACAACTGCCGTATTGGCATTTTTGTCTTTTGGATATCAAAAGCCAAATTATAATGCTAATATATTTAACACAGCTCTTAGCAAATATTTTTAACTTTGTAAGTAGCTGTGAAAAACGAATAAAGTGTTGGCAAAGGACCAGGGAAATACCAAATACCAGATAAGATATTCTGGGATAATGAATGTGTTGTTAAAAAAAAATTAGAATGAATTTTGAAACCATACCAAAAATTGAGACTCATTTGCATATGGAAGGTGCTATTCCACTGGAATCGCTTTGGGAACTGATACAAAAATATGGTGGTGATAATACTGTTTCTGATTATGAGCAATTAAGAAATAAATTCATATATCGCGATTTTAATCATTTTTTAGAAACATGGTCGTGGAAAAATCAGTTTATCAAAGAATATGACGATTTTACTTTTATTGCTGAATCGGTAACAGAGGATTTGCTTAAACAGAATGTTAAATATGCTGAGATTTTTATATCACCTTCATTATTTAAGAAAAGATTAAAAATTCAGAGAATCGTTGAATCTATAGCAAAGGGCAGTTCTAAAAATCCTGATATCAAAATAAATCTTATTGTTGATTTAGTGAGAGATTATGGACCTGATAATGAAATGAAAACTTTATATGAGATAAATGAAGTTAAAAACTATGGAATAATAGGTGTTGGAATTGGAGGATCAGAACATCAGTATCCGCCGGAATTATTCAAAAACATCTATGAAAAAGCAAGAGATTTTGGTTTATATACAACAGCACATGCAGGTGAAGCATCAGGACCGGATAGCATCTGGGGTGCAATACGAGAACTTAAAGTTGACAGGATAGGCCATGGAACAAGAGCTATAGAAGATACAGAATTAATGGAATATCTTTCAGCTAATAAAATCCCGGTAGAGTTATGTATATTGTCTAACTTACGTACAAAGGTTATCAATTCTATAGAAGAACATCCTGTCAAAACTTTTATTGATATGGGAATTCCTGTTTCAATAAATACTGATGATCCAAAGATGTTTGGAAATTCTTTATCAGATGAGTATAAAACACTTAGGGAAGTCTTTGGTTTCTCAGATAAGGACATTTTAGAAATTATCCTTAATTCTATAAATACGACCTGGCTAACTCAGGAAGAAAAAGAAGAACTGGTTTCT
>JBHOTF010000063.1:0-12495 GCA_042584005.1 Bacteroidota bacterium | reverse complement strand
ATTGAAGATAAATGGTATTGTTCAGAGATTATTGCTCCACAGTCATTAGGTTATGGTGAATATTCTTTTAAGGTATCAACGAATTTAGAAAATCTTGATAAAAATATTGTTTTAGGGCTATTTACTCATGAAACTGATACGAAAGAGATTGATTTAGAGTTTTCTAGATGGGGTAATTCTTCTTCACCTGTTGGGTGGTATATTATCCAACCTCCTTCGTCTGAAAGGAGAAATCATTTTCCACTCAATCTTACTGGAAGTTATTCAACGCACAAATTTGAATGGAATAAAGAAGAAGTATTCTTTCAAAGTTTTCATGGACATGGCACCAATAATTTAATAAAAGAATGGAAATATACTGGTGTAAATATTCCACCTGAAGGAAATGAAAAAGTAATTCTAAATTTTTGGTTAAATAATGGGCAACCACCATCAGATGGTAATGAGGCTGAGGTGATTATTAAGTCATTTAAATTCAAACCAATTGAACCTACAATAAGCATATTGGTCCCAAAAGGTGGTGAAGAATGGGAAATTGGAAAAACTCAAGAAATAAAATGGGAATCAAAAAATCATACAGGAAATGTAACAATAGAGGTTAATGAAAACTATCCAAATGGGGATTGGAAAACAATAATTGAAGATACGGAAGATGATGGCTCTTTTATATTTTTTGTGAATGGAACTCCCGGGGAGGAAAAACGAGTAAGTGTAAAATCTGTTAATATTCCTATTATCGGGGGTATTTCAGATGCCAACTTTTCATATACACCTTCTTCATCAAAAGAACCACAAACAATGATGGATATAGATGGTAATATTTATAGTACCGTAACTATTGGCTCTCAGATTTGGATGGGGCAAAATCTAAAAACCACTAAATATAATGATGATACACCTATTCCATTGGTTACAGACGGAACTACTTGGGGGTCACTTAATTCTCCAGCCTATTGTTGGTATGATAATAATATCAGTTTTAAAAATCCTTACGGTGCGTTATATAACTGGCATGTATTAGATGCTGATAAACTTTGCCCTACAGGATGGCATATTCCAACATATGATGAGTGGAATATCTTAACTGATTTTTTAGGGGGAATTGAAATAGCTGGAGGTAAAATGAAAGAAGTAGGGACAAACCATTGGTTACCTCCAAACGTTGGAGCTACTAATTCAAGTGGATTCAAAGCCTTACCTGGAGGTGGGCGCGACTCTTTTGGTTCATTTCTCCTTTTTGGCACTAGCGGTTTCTGGTGGAGTTTAACTGAAACCATTTCTACCGATGCCTGGATTAGAGATCTTAGCACTGATTTTGGCAGTGTTGGGTGGGCTAGTAATTTCAATAAGAAGTATGGATATTCTGTTCGTTGTTTGCGTGATTACCCTGTTAGTAGTAAGATGATTTCAACCAATGATTTTATAAAAATATATCCAAACCCTGCCAATGAAGAGATTTTTATAGAATGTTCGAATTTAAACATTTTCAACTGTGATATAGACATCCTTAATGTAGAAGGCAGAATTGTAAAACAATGGCGTAATATCAATCTTATCAGTAGGCAAACACTTAGTATTAAGGAATTAGTGAGTGGAATCTATATCGTTTCAATAAAAACAGAAGATATAAAAGTTAATAGGAGAATTATAAAAAGAGATAAATGAAGGATATAATATTCTCAAATGGAGAAGCAAAATGTTATATACGGAAATTTAAAATTGATAATAATACCTACCAAACTGTAAGCATCAAATTAAATCTGTATGGATGATCAGGTTTCCCTGACAGCCCGTATCCTGCCATGCAACATGTTGACTCATATTGCTATAATGATGTATATTTACCTGATTTAACAATTTGACAATTATAATATTTAACCTAAAACCTTTATAATGAAAAAACTAAATTTACTACTTATTGTCCTCATTCTATTATCTTTTGGAGCTTGTAATCCGAAAGTTGATGTTGTAGCTGAAAAAGATCTAATAACAAATGCTCTGGATGAGATTTATAATGCTATGCAAACTAAGGATGCAGATTCTTATTTAAAATTTTTCGATGAAGGTGGACTATTTTGTGGTTCTGATCCTGGAGAATTTTGGGATTATGAGGCTGCCAAAAAAATCATAAATGATATGATGTCAAATAGCTCTTTAAACACAAAATATACAATTGATAAAAGAGAAATTCGTGTAGCTGATGATGGAAAAACAGCAATTACCCTGGAACAATATACTGTTGAATATGTCAGCAAATATATTCCTGCCAGAATTATTAATCATTTTGTAAAAAAAGATGGAAACTGGTTAATTGATTTTATGAGCTTTGGTTTAATACCCTACAATGCAGATATAGGCAAAATAAATGGAGCATTTCAGGAAGAATAACTGGAGCCACCACAGCCCCGGTCATTAAATATTTAACTCAAATACTAGTTAGAACAGGAAGGTTCAAAGGCTTTCTTTAGGCTCATGATGACTGCTTATTGTTGTTCAAATCTTTCTGTGGCACTTGAGTATTCTAATTTATGAACATCCCACTTTCCATAATTCGCAGGCACCTCGTACTTTTGTGCTATGATCATCCTTTTTCCATCGGTTCTTAGATTAATCATACCATACTTTGTAAGGAAAGAGTTAATTTTATTATTATTCTTTAATCGTTTTGTATTAAGCTTTTTGATTATATCAGGGTCGGTTTTCTGTTTTAAATCGGCATCAATCTTTTTGATAGAGTTAAACAATTTTGAAACAGTCTCTAATTTTTGATGCGTAAATTCCTTATTGGATCGTGCTAATTCGGTAGAAAAAATTAATGGCTTATCACCATACCCACATTTCCCTAAAGCTCCTATAGCATCGGGTCTTGGGTGTGAATAACTTTCCTCATCGCCAATCGATAAAGTTGCAATAAAGCTGGATGCAAGCATCCACAATCAACAATTTAACGGTGTGATGGAAACTTATCCTGAGATAAGGTTCGACATCTCCTATGCATTTAAATAGAATTTAATATACTAGCTGGTTTTTGTTGCTTTACTTCTTTTAATGCCCTTGTAAATTGCAAAACCACCTGTAAAAAACATTATTAAACTATATACAGCAGGGGCAATAGCAAATTCAGTATTATCCAGTAATACAACAGCAATTGTAATAGCTAATGTTCCATTTTGAATTCCCGATTCAATTGAGATGGATACTGCCCTTTTATTTATTATTTTAAATAATTTCGAAGAATAATAACCAACTGTCATAGTACTAACATTCAACAATAATGCAACAATTCCAGCTTGCTGAAAATAAGAAATAAAGTTTTCCCTTTCTTTAATAACTAAACCTATTATAACCAAGGCAATAACAAATCCGGAGGCAATCCGTACAGGTTTAGACATTTTTAACGCAAAACCCTCTTTATATCGTCTGATAATCATGCCAATACTTACCGGGATAATTGTAATTACCAAAATTTTGATTATAGTGTCAATAACATCCAGCTTAATCATTTGACCTGCATCTAGAAAATGTTTAAGGGCAAAATTTACAATAAATGGTATTGTTAATATTGTAACAAAACTGCTTAATGCAGTAAGTGTGACTGATAATGCAATATCTCCCCTTGCCAGATGGGAAATTAAGTTTGATGTTGGCCCGCCGGGGCAAGCTGCCAGAATCATAATTCCTATAGCAATCTCCGGTTGTAATGGAAATATTGAAACAATAGCAAATCCAATTAGAGGTAAAATTATTATCTGATTAGTTAAACCGACAAATATTGCTTTTGGGTATACAATTATTCTTTTAAAATCATCAAAAACCAATGATAATCCCATTCCTAACATAATGATAATAAGAGAAGAAGCTAAAATAATTGTTGAAATTTCATCCATAATATTTAGTTTTGGTTACAAGCTTTTTATTTTTAATTGTTGTTTTCAGAAAGCAAAATACAATAAACTTTTTTATTAGTCAAAAGACCCCGTGACTGGCCGAAAAAATTAGCTGCTTTTATTTTGAAAAAATGAGATTACAATTAAAATGAATACTGATAAATCTGCATGTTATTATGCTGGAATTGATGTGCTATATTTAAAAAAATCAAAATCATAATATAATGTGAGTTTGAAAGTTGTAATACTTTCTTTGCTTGTTTCTTATACAATTTGTTGGTAATTTGGGAGGTGAATTATTTATAAATAACTAATAATGAAAAAAGTAATTATTTGTTTGTTTTGTACTATGTTTTTAGGCAGTGCGATTTTTGCTCAGGAGATACAGACTCAGACTGAGATGCTCAGGAATAATGCACTAAAGGTTTTTATTGATTGTAGTTCTTGCGATATGGATTACATTAAACGTGAAATACCATTTATAAATTATGTAAGGGACAGAAAAGAAGCCCAGGTACATCTTATGGTTACCACCAGGGAGACAGGAAGCGGAGGTAAGGAATATAAAATTGATTTTATCGGACTGAATGATTTTGAGGGTGATAATGAAACAGTAATATATAACAGTGGGCCAAATGATACCAGTGATGAAATAAGAGCTGGAAGAACTCATAATTTAAAGATGGGATTAATTAAATATGTTATTAAAACACCTTTAAATAACTTTATAACAATTGATTATGACCTTGCTCAGGAAGAAGAAGAGAAAATAGTTGAAGATAAATGGAAAAGCTGGGTTTTTGAGATTGATATTCAGGGAGATTTTCAGGGTGAGGAAACACAAGAAAATATTGAATTTGATGCTGGATTTTCTGCAGAAAAGGTTACACCTGAATGGAGGATAGAATTTGACGGAGAGTTTGATATGGAGATTGAAAGTTTCAAAACGGAAGAAGATGAACCCAATTATGAAAGTAATAGTACAAATTTTGAACATTATCTGATTAAAAGTCTTAGTGACCACTGGTCAGCTGGTGAACATATAATTCTGAAATCATCAACATACAGAAACAATAAATTTTCCTATTCATTTTTTCCGGCGATAGAATATAATATATTTCCTTATAAAGAATCTTCGAGAAAACAGTTAAGATTTAATTACGGCCTTGGTTACGAATTCGTAAATTACAGAGATACAACTATATATGGCAAAATGCAAGAGGGCCAGTTTAAGCAGATGTTTGTTGTTGCCCTGGGATTGAAACAACCATGGGGTACAGTTTCTTCTTCAATAAGGGCATCATCATATCTGTATGATCTGTCTAAAAACAATTTTGAATTTACAACCACACTTCGCTGGCGCATATATAAGGGCCTGTCATTTACAATTTCGGGTGGATATTCTATTATTCATGACCAACTTTCCATCCCCAGAAAAGATGCGACTCAGGCAGAAATCCTTCTCAGTTTGAGGGAAATGGAGAGCCAATATAATTACGAATGTGAAATAGGACTTTCCTATACTTTTGGAGCAATATACAATAATGTGGTTAATCCAAGGTTTGGCAAGTGATGTTAATATTCAACTGCTTGTCCAATAACAGGAAGTGAAAAGTGAAACTGAACTATTACCCAGTTATCATTTTGCTTTTCAAGAACTCCGGTTATCCTGCAGTCTTTCATACTTACAGCTTCTCCTTGAACAATAAGATCCCAGTCAGTCACTTCTGAAAACCATGCAGTTTTTCCTGTATCACTGAGTTTTATGACCTGGTCTCTTATCACAACTGTGCCTTCTTCAAATACAGCCATTTGTTGAATAATTGCTTTTTCAAGGTTTTCCCAGCCAACCCAGCGTTCATCAGCATCAGTACCAAAGTTCACCATATCGGGACTGTGTGCTATTGTTTTTGAGAATAATTCCAAATCCATGGTTTCCCAAATCTGTGTAAATTGGTCGACAACGGTTTTAATATTTGTCTTTTCAACTTCCATGTCAACTTTCGGAGCACATGCACCAATTGCTAAAAAAACAACAATTATCATTAGCAGATTTATTTTTTTCATAATATAGGTTTTTAATTAATTCGAGTATATGTACTTTGTAAAATATACATTCAAATATGCTGCAAAACAGATGTTTACTTAATTTTTTTGCCATTGAACGGAAAACTCATTTCATCCATGACAGAAATGTTTCCTTTAAAAATGTTTCCTTCAAAAACAATTGATAATGACACATCTACATCTTCTCCTGGAGGGTAAATACTTCCAGTCAATTTGTTGCCTTCTAATTTGATTTTTTCAATTGCTATTTCCATTCCATCTACACTAATCTCACCTTTATAACCATTTTCTGTAATAATAAAGGTCACCGTTCCATTTTGATCACCTTGTGGCATTCCTTCAATCACCCATTCATAGTTTCCTGCAAAATTTGTTTTTGATGTTTTTTTGAATATACCACACGAAACCGTGATTGCTGTGACAATTAAGAGAATTAAAACTTTGTTAAAAGATAAAGTCTTTTTCATAATTTTAGTTTTGGGTTAATTAATATTGTTATTAATAATTAAGGAAAGTAAATATATCATTTAATATTATACCAATCAATATGTTACCTGATTGGACATCCCCAAAAACACCTCTCTATTTCTATGAATTGTTTGATTTTGTTGTTTTTTTGGCGTAATTTTCTAACTCCTTGCAAACTTTATATTTATACTGATGATGGGATTCTAAAAGTCAGTTATAAAATATAAATAATATCTGACCTCAATTATTAACTCTAAAGCATATAAAAAATGAAAAAATCAAACTATTTAAAACTTATTATCCTTCTTATAACCATTGTCTTAATTGGTTGTGAGAAAGAAGAAGTGCCCATAGCTTCATTTACTATGGACAAAACTAGTGCAGGTACAGGGGAAACAATTAGCTTTACAAACACATCAGAAAATGCTACAAGTTATGTATGGGATTTTGGAGATGGGAATACTTCAACGGATGAAAATCCAATTTATTCCTATTCTGTTGGCGGTGATTTTACCATTACACTCACTGCAACAGGTAGTGGTGGTACTAATTCGACAACTAAAACAATAACTATTTCTTTAATTCCGGAAAACGGTGAATGGGTTGGAAATTATACTGGCAGAAGCACAGCTGATGGTGATATCAGCTTTTATATAAATGATGGAATAATCACAGATGAAGGCAGCACTATTGAATTTAATATGGCAGGCTCTACATTTACAGTAAGTATGTTTGTTAATATATATTTTTCAGGTGTAACAATAACAAGATTCTTCTATAATGATATTCAGATTGATGATGCTTCCTTTGAATTTACACATGGACAGGTAACTTCCAGTGGTGGAAAAATAACTGTAACCGGTACTTTTACATCATTCAATGAGTGTGAAGGAACAGTTACATTTGATGAAAATTCATATTCAGGATCAGGACATGCTAATTTCAGTTATACAGCAGTTCGATAATAGGACCCTAGTATATTCTGGAATTTTATTTTTTAGCAGTATTTGGTATCCGGAAGTGCATATTGTTTTATAAAAATCGTAAGAGGTTTTACTCTTTTTGATAAAACCTGGTTGAAGAAGTTGCCAGATAAAGTTTATCATTATAAGAAACCCAATAAGGTGTATAAGTAAAGTTCCTAACAATGGGAGAAGTCATTGTTTCACTAATAGTGTTGTCTGACTCGTTATATTCCCAGGTTCCACTGAAAGTTGTATGGTAAGTAGTATCAAATGAAGATGTTTCAAAACCATATTCAGGAAGATCTATAGAGGATTGTCCTATAGATCTTGCAGTATAAGTTCCTGAAAAAGTACTTGCACCATAGGTGTAATTTAATTCGGCTTCAAACCGGTTATCAGCTAAACTACCTGAGTAGGTATACCAACTATAAAGGTTAAAACCTGATGTGTAACTTCCTTCCATAGTTCCCTTTGAACCAGTTATCTTTTCAGCAATAGTCCGGGGAAAAATGAGGGTTGAATCTTTTATTGCATCATGTGTAAAAAGGTACATTTTCTCCATATTGTCTATACAGAAAGAGACTGGAAAATACTGAATCCTGCCAAAAGATTGGTAATTTCTGGAATATACCATACTATCAGAAAATTCTCCGGTTGTTGAGTTATATTCACATGGCACAATTGTATTAAAATCTAATTGACCTTCCACCTGTCGCCAGTAATAGCTATTATGGTTAATAAATGACACCTCATGATAATAGTTGCCATCGGAATAGGAGAATGTTGTACCTAATGGGATAGATTGTCCGACGAAGGATGTCCCCATAAATACATCTGCATCATTTTCATCTTTTTGACAGCTAATAAAAACAAAAATTGAAATAAATAAAATGATTGACAAGAATCTTAATAGTTTCATAATATTAATGCTATTAATTAATAATAAATTCAGTGTTTAACGGGAGATAACTGCTATCAAGAAAAACCAAACTTTGATGATTATTTGCTTCCCAGAGGCAAGTTACAAATAAACTTATATATAAGTCAATTCTAAATTAATGCTTTGCAACTGCTTAATCTGAATTTGTAAATAATACTGTTATTCAATACATTTGATATAATTATATATAAACTACAAACAAAACTATGTGCCAGCTATCTAAAGATCTTTATAACATTGGTAAATACAATACCAAGTACACTTTTGCCGAATTTCCTTCCATAAAAATTTACAAAACATCAGACGGGAACAAATGGGGCAATCATCTGCTATTTGGTGATTATATAAAAATACTAAATCCCATTATCGAGAATAATAGAGTATTGGCCAGAAGTAGAAATACAAAAGGTTGGGTAAATATCGACGAAATACAGAAGGATAGAATACTTGAAGTAAACTTTGTAGATATCGGGCAAGGAGATGGATGTCATATTGTAACTCCAGAAGATAAACATATTATTATTGATGCGGGTAAAACCGATAATATGGATAGATATCTGAGTTGGAGATTCAACTTGCAAGTAAAGAAAAGACCTTTATCATTTCCGTTTACAGCTATAATTAGTCATTCGGATGACGATCATTACAAAGGATTTGGAAATGTATTTGATAATGATAAGATTAGAATAGATAAAATATATCACAACGGACTTGTAGAACGCCCCGGGGATTTACCTTTAGGTACAGTAGACAACGATCATATTACAGGTTTAGTAAAGACTACTGATCAAATGCTTGAGATAATTGAAAATAGTAATAACAGAAAAGGAAAAAGGTCAACCTATTGTAAAACGCTATATAAAGTGCTAAAAAACAATCCTGATGTTGAATTTGTATCCTTATCTATAAAAGATAATTGTATAAAAGGTTTTGATGAAAACCACTTGGTTAATAACAAAATCTTTTCTTTTAAAATTCTTGCCCCAATACCTAATATTACTAATGGAAAAGAATCGTTAAAAACAATTAATGACTTAGGAAAAGATAAAAATGGTCACTCTGTAATACTTAAAGTTATTTATGATAAAGCAAAAGTGCTATTAGGAGGAGATGTCAATACCGAATTTGGAAAAATAATATTAGAATATTACCAGAATCAAAACAAAATCGAGGAGTTGCAAGTAGATGCGGCTAAGGCTTGCCATCATGGAAGTAATCATTTCCATTATGGATTCATGAAATCTATCAATTCCAGTGCAACTATAATATCTTCTGGCGATGAGGAAAGTTATTCACACCCAAGACCCGATGCTATAGGAGCTTTAGGGAAATGTGGGTATGGTGATAAGCCATTAATTTTTTCTACCGAATTAGCACGATCCAATAAGGAATTTACGCATCAAAAATTAGAGACTGTTTCAAAATTGTTTAACTCTATCAAAAAGATTGATGCCGATTTAAAACAGAAAACCGACCCTGATATAATCAAAAAGCTTAATACAAAACGATTAAAGAATAATAATAAAATTAACTCTTTCCTTACAAAGTATGGTATGATTAATCTAAGAACCGATGGAAAAAGGATGATCATAGCACAAAAGTACGAGGTGCCTGCGAATTATGGAAAGTGGGATGTTCATAAATTAGAATACTCAAGTGCCACAGAAAGATTTGAACAACAATAAGCAGTCATCATGAGCCTAAAGAAAGCCTTTGAACCTTCCTGTTCTAACTAGTATTTGAGTTAAATATTTAATGACCGGGGCTGTGGTGGCTCCAGTTATTCTTCCTGAAATGCTCCATTTATTTTGCCTATATCTGCATTGTAGGGTATTAAACCAAAGCTCATAAAATCAATTAACCAGTTTCCATCTTTTTTTACAAAATGATTAATAATTCTGGCAGGAATATATTTGCTGACATATTCAACAGTATATTGTTCCAGGGTAATTGCTGTTTTTCCATCATCAGCTACACGAATTTCTCTTTTATCAATTGTATATTTTGTGTTTAAAGAGCTATTTGACATCATATCATTTATGATTTTTTTGGCAGCCTCATAATCCCAAAATTCTCCAGGATCAGAACCACAAAATAGTCCACCTTCATCGAAAAATTTTAAATAAGAATCTGCATCCTTAGTTTGCATAGCATTATAAATCTCATCCAGAGCATTTGTTATTAGATCTTTTTCAGCTACAACATCAACTTTCGGATTACAAGCTCCAAAAGATAATAGAATGAGGACAATAAGTAGTAAATTTAGTTTTTTCATTATAAAGGTTTTAGGTTAAATATTATAATTGTCAAATTGTTAAATCAGGTAAATATACATCATTATAGCAATATGAGTCAACATGTTGCATGGCAGGATACGGGCTGTCAGGGAAACCTGATCATCCATACAGATTTAATTTGATGCTTACAGTTTGGTAGGTATTATTATCAATTTTAAATTTCCGTATATAACATTTTGCTTCTCCATTTGAGAATATTATATCCTTCATTTATCTCTTTTTATAATTCTCCTATTAACTTTTATATCTTCTGTTTTTATTGAAACGATATAGATTCCACTCACTAATTCCTTAATACTAAGTGTTTGCCTACTGATAAGATTGATATTACGCCATTGTTTTACAATTCTGCCTTCTACATTAAGGATGTCTATATCACAGTTGAAAATGTTTAAATTCGAACATTCTATAAAAATCTCTTCATTGGCAGGGTTTGGATATATTTTTATAAAATCATTGGTTGAAATCATCTTACTACTAACAGGGTAATCACGCAAACAACGAACAGAATATCCATACTTCTTATTGAAATTACTAGCCCACCCAACACTGCCAAAATCAGTGCTAAGATCTCTAATCCAGGCATCGGTAGAAATGGTTTCAGTTAAACTCCACCAGAAACCGCTAGTGCCAAAAAGGAGAAATGAACCAAAAGAGTCGCGCCCACCTCCAGGTAAGGCTTTGAATCCACTTGAATTAGTAGCTCCAACGTTTGGAGGTAACCAATGGTTTGTCCCTACTTCTTTCATTTTACCTCCAGCTATTTCAATTCCCCCTAAAAAATCAGTTAAGATATTCCACTCATCATATGTTGGAATATGCCATCCTGTAGGGCAAAGTTTATCAGCATCTAATACATGCCAGTTATATAACGCACCGTAAGGATTTTTAAAACTGATATTATTATCATACCAACAATAGGCTGGAGAATTAAGTGACCCCCAAGTAGTTCCGTCTGTAACCAATGGAATAGGTGTATCATCATTATATTTAGTGGTTTTTAGATTTTGCCCCATCCAAATCTGAGAGCCAATAGTTACGGTACTATAAATATTACCATCTATATCCATCATTGTTTGTGGTTCTTTTGATGAAGAAGGTGTATATGAAAAGTTGGCATCTGAAATACCCCCGATAATAGGAATATTAACAGATTTTACACTTACTCGTTTTTCCTCCCCGGGAGTTCCATTCACAAAAAATATAAAAGAGCCATCATCTTCCGTATCTTCAATTATTGTTTTCCAATCCCCATTTGGATAGTTTTCATTAACCTCTATTGTTACATTTCCTGTATGATTTTTTGATTCCCATTTTATTTCTTGAGTTTTTCCAATTTCCCATTCTTCACCACCTTTTGGGACCAATATGCTTATTGTAGGTTCAATTGGTTTGAATTTAAATGACTTAATAATCACCTCAGCCTCATTACCATCTGATGGTGGTTGCCCATTATTTAACCAAAAATTTAGAATTACTTTTTCATTTCCTTCAGGTGGAATATTTACACCAGTATATTTCCATTCTTTTATTAAATTATTGGTGCCATGTCCATGAAAACTTTGAAAGAATACTTCTTCTTTATTCCATTCAAATTTGTGCGTTGAATAACTTCCAGTAAGATTGAGTGGAAAATGATTTCTCCTTTCAGACGAAGGAGGTTGGATAATATACCACCCAACAGGTGAAGAAGAATTACCCCATCTAGAAAACTCTAAATCAATCTCTTTCGTATCAGTTTCATGAGTAAATAGCCCTAAAACAATATTTTTATCAAGATTTTCTAAATTCGTTGATACCTTAAAAGAATATTCACCATAACCTAATGACTGTGGAGCAATAATCTCTGAACAATACCATTTATCTTCAAT
>JBHOTF010000062.1:0-12644 GCA_042584005.1 Bacteroidota bacterium | reverse complement strand
AAAGACATATTCTTGTTTTTATACATGAACTTTTACATTGTTACCAGTTTAATGGTATTAAAGCCCCTTATGGTAATTTAAGATTGAATGCTGATAATAATTTTGCTGTTTTTTCTGAAATTGAAGGACTTGCTTTGCAAAAAGCTTATTTAGAAAAAAATAGGGAAGATGCATTATTATATATAAAGGACTTCGCTATTGCCAGAAAACTTAAACAAGTAGACTTCAATGAAAGAGAGATTGGAGAACATGCTTGTGATGAGTTACGAGAGGGTATGGCAGTATTCTCTGAGTTTATGGTTCTTCAACTTATTAAAAATGGTTTTAAAAGTGTTTTAAGTAAAGACAAAGACCCCTATTATTCAAGGTTTGCGAACAGAACAGATCTGATTGATACATATAATAACCGTTTAAAAGAATATACGCCCAAAAGCCTTGAGATGTATGAGAAATGCTATGAATATGGTTGTTTTCAGGCTCTGATGCTTCAAGAATTTTTTCCGGGATGGCAAAAAGATATAAGTGATGGAGGGATGTTTGATCAGACCCTGATAAATAAACTAAATATATCGAAACAAGACAGTTTAAATGCACTAAATCGCTTTAAATCAATTTATAATCTATCTGAATTGAAAACTAAACATGCAAATGTTATTGATGAAAGAAATAAAGCATATAAAGAGATTACATCCAGAGAAGGAATGGTATATATTTTCAATTTTAAACCAATAAAAGAGTATCTGGAATTAACCCTCGATAAATCATTATTATCATATAAACTGGGTCTATTTCAACTTTTTCCCGAGGGGATACCGGAACTCAATATAGACGGAATTCATATTAAAATTAAGGATATTCCCATTGAGATCAATCAATTATATCATATTAAACTGGTTAATACAGAATGGAAAAAAGGAAAAAAAGCATATTCGATTAGTTATGGATCGAAAACAGAAGAAGGTGTTTATAAAGATGTGAAAATTCAAACCCCGATATTTGATATATCAGCACCTCAGATAAGAATAAAAGAAAGGGAAGAAAGAATTAAGATAAGTTTTCTTTCAAGAGTTTAGTCATAATTTTAGCCCAAAAGATCTTTTATTTTTGCAAAATAACGGCGGCTCATCATTACTGGGTCGCCAATATTTTTTAAATACACTTTAAAAGAGTTATTAAACCAGGGCTCAATTTTCTCAACCATTTCTATATTTATAAGAGTTGATCGGTGAATTCGTAGAAAATTACTTTCAGGAAGACGATTTTCCCATTCTTTCATAGATTTCAAAACCAGGAAATTCTTATCATCCTGAAGAAAAACTTTTGAATAATCATCGGCAGCTTCAATTTTAATTATTGTATTTATCCTTATAAAATGATATGAATTTGTAAGTTTTACAAAAACACTATCTTCTTTATTGAATTGTTTTCTTGAAGCCTGAATTTCAGATTTATTATTCTGTAACTTATCGAGCATCAGATTGATTCTTTCTTCTTTTGCCGGTTTAAGTAAATAGTCTAAGGCATTAATTTCAAATGCCCGTATGGCATATTGGTCAAAAGCTGTGACAAAAACTATATGAGTATTTATATCAATGTCCGGCAATAAATCAAAGCCCGATTCACCAGGCATCTGGATATCCAGAAAAATAATATCCGGAGTATATTTATTAAGTAATTCTTTTGCTGATTTAATATTATCTGTTTCCCCGATAATTTCAATCTTATTGGTTTTATTCAGAACGGCAATTAAATCGCTTCTTGCCAGTGATTCATCGTCTACAACAATTGCCTTAAGCATTCGACTCATCTTTAGGGTTTTTAATAATAATAATCACTTTCACTAAATTATCCGCTGTTTTAATATCAAAACTATGCTGATTGGGGAATAAAAAAGATAGTCGTTCCTTAACATTATTTATTCCAATTCCGGATCCGGTAATTGACTCATCTTCCGGTAGCCATTTCCCTGTATTTGAGATGGAAATTTCTAGAGAATTTCCGGTTTTCCATGCACTTACATTAATTATTAATGGTAATTCGCTGGTTTTCATACCATATTTTACAGCATTTTCTAAAATAGGAAGTAATATGAAGCCTGGAATAAGCGCAGAACCTGATTCAGAGTCAATTGAAAAGTTAATCTGAATTTTATCCTTATATCTTATTTTTTCAATATCGCAATAATTCTTCAATACATTAAATTCCGATTTAACTGTGGCCATATTTTCTGTTTTGTTATCAAGGGAATACCTTAAAAAGTCAGATATCCTATCTACAACCTCTAATGCCATATCCTTATCATTTCTGATAAGAGCCCTGAGTGAACTTAATGTATTGAATAAAAAATGCGGATTAAGTTGATAACGCAACATTCTTAGCTTTGCATTTTCTGCTAATATAATGGCCTGGCGGGTTTTAATTTTTTGAGCGAACCATCTGTCCCAGAAATTAATAATTAGATATGTTGAACTCCAGGCTATTAATAATAAACATGCAGTAAAAACATCCCAGAAATAATTGACTAATGGATTTGCATATCCAAAACCCCCGATAAAATGATCAAGAATTAATCCCAGAATAAACCAAATATGCCCTAATATTACCGGAAGAATAAAGCCGGTAAGAACAACTAAAACGCCGGAATTTAAACGATCAAAATATCGGTCAATAATAAACTTTATTATCATTGATAATGGAAGCCCAAAATAACAATAAACAAATGGGTATATCATGAGAGGCAAATATTCAGAACGAAATCCAACAAATGAGTAGCGATGAAAAACTTCCACATAAAAAAGAAGATATAATGTCCATATCAGGAACTGAATGATCCAAAAACCAAACTTTTTGTGAGTTCTGAAATATTCAGGAATCAGGTTGTCCATTTTATTGATGACCATTATATAAATAATAGTCTAAAATAGTTTTTAATTTAGATTTTACCTACGAATGCGATTAGATAAGGGCTGATGTTGGTGTATTTATAAATAAATGTTATACTTATGTACGATAGGTGTATATATTCTGGACACAATAATCCATAAATCCTAATTATCAATAGTTGTATTTGTCAGAATATAAGTAAACAATACATTCTGGTCTGTTAATTGTGAAGTTTAACATGAATTTTGAGCTAAACGATGACTTATAATTCAAACAACAAAAAACACCTTAAGGACTATGAAAACAAAACAAAAAATTCTAACACTATTGTGTCTTTTATTACTTTCATCGGGCTTAATTTATTCTCAGGAGAATAAGCAAAATGCAGCTGCTATCATTGAGAAAATCATTAATGAAAATGATGTAGATGAAGCCCAACAGAAGTTTAAACAAATTTTATCTGCCAGAAATGACTACATAATAAATGAGAATGAATTTAATTCTCTTGGATATAGATATGCTCAACAGGAGAAATATAATGAAGCAATTACAGTTTTAAAAATGAATATAAAGGCTTTTCCTGACTCATGGAATGTATATGATAGCCTTGGTGAAATTTTTTCATGGATAAATAATAATGATCAGGCTGTTGTGAATTTGAAAAAATCATTGGAGCTGAATCCGGATAATGAAAATGCAAAGATGAATCTGAGCCGGATAAACGGGACAATTTTAGATCATAAAAATGAAACAAAAACTGAATTTAAATATGAATGTGGGGAATCAACCGGATTAAATACTCCCTATTTTGGAGAAGAACCACCAGGTTTGGTACCAAAATTATTTGCACCGGGAATAATTTCAACTCATGGAAATTTTGAGTTTACCTGTACTTTTACTCCGGATGGAAAGGAATTCTATTTTACCCGAAGAGCAGATGAGGGCGGGATAAATGTGATTATGGTATCTAAATTGGAAGAGAATGGATGGACTGCACCTGATACTGTGGAATTTTCAAAAACGGGATGGAATAATGAACCTCATATTACTCCTGATGGTAAAAAGTTATATTTCGGTACCACCAGAGTTAAACCTGGCGAAGAAAATCCAAGTTATGGAATTTGGGTAACAAATAGAATAGGACAAAAATGGGGCCTGCCTGGTTTTGCAACAGATGGAATGTATGTAAGTGCCACATATGATGGTTCAATTTATCTTACAGATATTTCCGGACAAACGGAAGGAGGCATCGTAAAAATTTCTATTAAGGATGATACTTTTCAAAAGCCTGTTCGGTTGGGTGGGGGAGTAAATAATCCTGTTAATGGAGTCCATCCCTGTATTTCTCCTGATGAAAAATTTATACTTTTTGATTGTTACAGAAAAGGAGGTTTTGGAGGAGAGGGCGATTTATATGTTTCTTTTAAAGATGAAAGCGGGAAGTGGAGTGATGCCTCTAATCTTGGAGGACAGGTGAATGGTCCCGGAATAGACTTCTGTGCTTCTATTTCACCAGATGGAAAATACATTTTTTATACCAAAAACAGGGATATCTATTGGGTAAGTGCAGGCATTATAGACAAAATAAGAGATGGGCTTAAAAAATGAAAATATGCAAAAAATATTAATAATACTTATTGTTGCTTTTTTAAATGTTTCATTTTCAGTAGCTCAGACAACAATTAATAAAAATGAAAATATAAATACGGAGGCATACATTTTTAATGATAAGTCTTATGAAATTAAAGATATTCAAACCAAGGAATTAGAATCATCAGTGAAGATCTATTTCTTAGGCAATTGCGGATATCTTATATCAGGAGGTGGTAAAAACATAATTATTGATGCACCACATTATAATCAAAGATTTCCGGATAATTCAACACCACAGGATGTGTACGAAAAAATGCTTAATAAAGAAGAACCTTTCCGGAAAATTGATTTACTGCTTGTTTCACATGCCCATCATGACCATTTTTCAGCAGAGATGGGATTTGAATTATTGTTAAAACATCCTGAAGCCAAAATGATTGCCAACGAACATACAATATCTCTGGAAAAGGAAAGGCAACCGGAAGCATACGAAAAAATTAAACATCAAATTATTTCCAAAACACCTGAGTGGGGAGATATTGAAGAGGTAAATGTAAATGGATGTTCTATAAAACTATATCTAGTAAAACATGTTCCAGGTTCTGATCTAAACAGGGAATTCATTGTCACACAGTTTCTTATCGAAACAGAAGGACTGAATATGTTACATATGGGAGATATGTATATTCCTCCGAATATGGAATATTTTGAAAAATTTGGACTGGAAAAATTGAACATTGATATTGCTTTCTTTGATAATTGGAATTATAATGATGGAAAGGTTTTAATGGAAGAATATATTAAACCTAAATTTTTCGTTATGATGCATAATAAATATAAGGAGGTAGGTAAATACTTTAATTCTTTAATAAAAATATACCCAAATACAACAATCTTTTTGGAGGCAATGGAAAGTAAGATATTTCTGAAAACAAAGAATAATTGAATCCAACTAAAGTTTATCCCTTCAATAATCATGCTTCCTCTCTAAATGTTAAGCTTTTGTACATATGATGTATATATTGTGAACACAATTCTTAAAAAGACATAATTGGCGTATAATGTATTAGTCAGAATATCAGCACACAATACATTCTGGTCTGTTAATTGATTATTAAGCTCCAGATGAAATCTATTTAAGTTTCACTTGTAATAAATGGTATATTAAATTGAATAATACATGAAGAAAAATATATTAATAGGAGTAATTATTTTTGTGCAAATTTCAATAGCCTTTTGTCAGAATAATCAAAACAATTTCCCTGTCCTTACCGGCCCTTATCTTGGACAAACCCCACCTGGTAAAACTCCTGAAATATTTGCTCCGGGTATTATTAATCCAAATTTACATGGCTGTCCTGTATTTTCTCCTGATGGTAATGAGGCTTATTGGAATTTAATGGAGGGCGGTAATCATATTATCGGATCTTTTGTAGAAAATGGTATATGGACAAATCCTCAAGAGCTTGATATTTTTAATTCTCTTAATAATTCCGGTGAACCATGTTTATCTGTTGATGGAAATAAATTATTTGTTATATCAAGAACTTCTATAGGAATTGGTCAACCTGTGAAGGAAAATATATGGTATGCTGAGAGAATTCCCGGAACAAGTCATTGGGGCGTTCCTCAACCATTAAGCCATTATGTTAATTCTATGGAAATGCACTGGCAAATGTCCATAGCAGAAAACGAAAATATTTATTTTCATTCATTGGCAAGCGGAGGGGGAGATATATATATGTCGGAATTCATAAATGGCGATTATTCCAATCCTATTAGACTTGGGCCTCACGTTAATACTGAAGAAGGCTATGAAAATACACCCTATATTGCACCAGATGAAAGTTATATTATATTTTCAAGAGTAATTTGGGGCTCACCTGAGGAAGGTGAGTTATTTATAAGTTTTAAAATTGCTGACAGAGAATGGTCTGAAGCAATAAGCATGGATCTTTTGAACGAGAATTATTCAAGTCAGTTGTGCCCAAATCTTTCACCAGATGGTAATTATTTATTTTATATTAGTCAAACCAGTCAGGGAAACACAACTTTTTGGATAGATGCAGAAATCATAGACGATTTAAATCCTATTAGTGGCACAAAGGATAAAACTATCAATAAACCTGTTGGTTTTGAGCTAAATCAAAATTATCCAAATCCGTTTAGCAACAGCACTTTAATTAATTACGATCTATCAAAAAGATCAAATATTACAATAGAGTTGCGAGACGAATCAGCTAAGCTAATAAAGACCATTTTTAAGGGTGAGCAAAATGCCGGTTCATATAATATCAATTTTAACTCGGAAAATTTATCCAGCGGAATTTATTATTGTAGAATGAAAGCCGGGGATAATATAAAAACCTTAAAAATGATCATCCAGAAATAACCCCAGACCGCAGACCGCAGACCCCATAACCCAGATCGCATACCCCATTTTTCTCTACATCCTACTGTTTAAATCCGATAAACAGGAAATCCTTTTTTTATCTGAGAATTATCTATGTATATCGATAAAAAATAACTGATTATAGATTTAATTTTCCTTTAATTTCTGCTTTACTGATATTTAACTTGTTCATTCAATTTCAAGGAAAAAGAATAATTAAATATTAAAATAAGATATGATAGGAAATAGCATGATTTCAGAACTTCTAACAGAACACCAATCCCTGATCAAGAAGATTTGTTATAATTATTGTCCAATTAAAGAGGATAGGGAAGATCTCTTTCAGGAAATTGTATTCAAAGTACTAAAATCCTATAATAATTTTAAAAATTTATCACGATTCTCTACATGGTTATATAGCCTGGCATCAAATACTGCCATCACCATGTATCAGAAAAAAGTTAAGGAGAATAAATACTATTTTGAATATTTGAATAATCTCAGTGATGGAAAAGATCCATATGATGAATCAGATATCGAAAAACTAAATATGGCAATTAATTGCCTGAATTCTAATGATAGAAGAATTGTAAGTTTGTATGTGGAAGAAAAAAGTTATAAAGAGATCTCGGATATTACAGGACTGTCAAAACAAAATATAAGTGTGAAAATTTATAGAATAAAAAAGGCTTTACAGCAGAATATGACAAACAGCAAGGCCCTATAATCTTTTGCCCTCTAATTTCTTAAAAAAATCTTTTTTGTAGCTTTCTCCAATAGGAATATATGCATCGTTTATTCTAATCTTATTTTTGACAATACTATCGATCTTATCAATTGCTACAAGGAAGGATTTATGAACTCTAATAAAATTGTTTTTAGGTAGAATAGTTTCAATCTTACTAAAACTCTGTAAAGTCATTATTCGTTTATTGTCTAATGTTATTCTCAGATAATCTCCTTGTCCTTCGACATATAATATGTCATGAAAAAATAATTTCTCAAGACGATTTTCTGTTTTGACAAAGAAATAATTATCTATGGGATTAGAAATTGTGAGATTTTGCAGAGGTTTTTCAATTTGAGCCTGACTATATAATTTATTGTAAACTTTATCAACAGCTTTTACAAATCGTTCAAATGAAATAGGTTTTAATAAATAATCTGCTGCTTCCAGTTCAAATCCTTCAATCGCGTATTTATCATAGGCTGTGGTAAAAATAACTTCAGGCCTTTCATTTATTACATTCAGAAATTGAATTCCTGTTAATTTTTCCATTTCTATATCCAGAAAAAGTAAATCTATCTTATTTTTCTTTAGGTAATCAATCGAATCCAATGCATTATCGAAAGTAATTGACATATTTAGAAAGGGAACTTTTGAGACATAGTCAGAAATTATCTCAAGAGCCAGAGGTTCATCATCAATTGCTACACAATTCAACACCATTATTTATATAAGTTTATTTGTTAAAATCTACTTCCAGCAATACTTTGTACATTTCATCTGTGTGTGAGATCTGTAACTTATGTGAATCTGGATATAATATTTCCAGTATTCGTTTTACATTTTGCAAACCAATTCCCCCCTTATCAGTTGTTTTATTATCATCAAGGGTGTAATTGCTAATTTCAAATCTTAGTTTCATGTCTGAAATCCCTATTTTAATGATTATGCCGGGATTAGCCACTTGTTTTTTCCCATGTTTAAAAGCATTTTCTACGAATGAAATTAATAACATAGGTGGTACAAGAATATTATTTATGTTCCCTTCAAGTTTATACGAAATATACGATTGGTCTTTAACACGTAATTTAAGCAAATCAATATAATCTTCCATATACTGGATTTCTTTGGAGAGCACTACTGTCTCACCTTTTGATTCGTATAACATATATCGCATTAACTCCGACAACTTTAATAACGCTGCCGGTGCTTTGTCGGACTTTTTATAAACAAGTGAATAAATATTGTTTATTGTATTGAAGAAAAAATGCGGATTTAGTTGTGATTTTAATAATGCTAATTCTTGTTTTTTCTGCTGAAGAATAAGCTCTGATTTAAGCTTCTGAACAACAAACCAGTTTTTACTTATTTGTACAAAAACTGCAAATGACATTATGAGAAGATTATTTACAAAATCACCTGATAAACCCAAAACCGAGAAAAAGGCATTTTTGATTGTCACCATATCAAACTTTGTGAAAACATAATAAAATACTGCTAGTTTAACAGCAAAAGTTAATATGCCAACAGTTATGAAGATCAAAAATATTTTTAACCAGTTCCTTTTATTTATTAATTTCTCAGAAAGGAAAAAGTATGTACTATAAAAAAAAACTATAGGGAAAGAGACAAAAAGAATATTTCGAATTCTCAACTCCTCAGGAACTCCAATTGTGCCAATAAATACCAGTGAAAGAGGTAATATTAATAATATAAATACAATAAAAGAATGAATTATAACTGCAGGTAACTTTTTCATAAAGTCAAAAGTACAAAAATCATAATAGCATATATTCTTTATTATGTCAATCATTAAATATAAAGGATAAAAAGGGCAAATTTGTCTATATAGTATTTTTTCAGGGGGGGATTAGCTTAAATAATTAACCAAATCGATTTTTTTGTATATTTATTTGTCTAATTCTAAAAACTTAATGATATTTCTCAATTATCACCCCTGGAACTGGCCGGCTAATCATTTTTGTTTTACCGCAATAGACGATATCTCGATCATAGCCTGCATAGGCAAATTTGATACTTCAAGAGCAACACGGGCAGGAAATTTATTATCCTTGAAATAGCTGCCATATACTTTATTCATTTTTGCATAATCTCTTATATCAGTCAGATAAACTGTGCATTTAACAAGGTCTGAGAAATCCATATTGTTTGCTTTTAATATGGCTCCAATATTTTTCATAACCTGATGTGCCTCTTTCTCAAGTCCTCCGGATACTATTTTCTTAGTTGCAGGATTAATACCAATTTGCCCTGACAAATATAAGGTGCCATTCGCCATCCTGTATTGACTATATGGAGCTATTGGTGCCGGTGCATTCTTGGTTTGGGCAAATGAGAAAATAGGTAAAACAAGTAAAACAATAATAAATATATTTTTCTTCATAACTAAACGATTTTATTAATTATACATTTTTAATCATCTTTACAGAATTCAAAATCTGTAATTAAACAAATATACCAATTATAAAAATTGAGATATGTCTGTTTCCCGAATAATATTTGCAAAATTATTGTTAATTTGGATCTGAAAAAAATATAAAACCATGATCACTTTTATATTATCTTTTATTGCTCTATTACTTGGATACTTGTTTTATAGTAAGTTGGTTGAAAGAATATTTGGTGCTGACCCAAATAGAGAAACCCCAGCTTATAAAATCAAAGACGGTGTTGATTTTGTTCCAATGAAATGGGGGAAGATATTTCTTATTCAGTTTTTGAATATTACCGGGCTTGGGCCAATATTCGGAGCAATTCTTGGCGCAGTATATGGTCCGGTAGCATTTATCTGGATTGTTTTTGGTTGCATTTTTGCCGGGGCTGTACACGATTATTTCTCAGGTATGTTGTCGCTTAAACATAATGGATTAAGTATCCCTGAAGTTGTTGGTAAATATCTTGGCAATGGTGTTCGACAATTTATGAGAGGCTTCACAGTTATTCTAATGATACTTGTAGGCGCGGTATTTATTCTGGGTCCTGCGGATATATTAAGCGGATTCTCAAT
Organism: Bacteroidota bacterium; assembly: GCA_042584005.1. GTDB lineage: Bacteria > Bacteroidota > Bacteroidia > Bacteroidales > JBHOTF01 > JBHOTF01. Next base: position 2,021 of record JBHOTF010000062.1, on the reverse strand, counting down.
AGCTCACATGAATTTTCTTACACCAACTTTTTGGGCGGCAATAATTATTGTTTATTATTTAATCGCCACACTTCTTCCTATTAATAAAATTATTGGAAGGATATACCCATTTTTTGGCGCTGTATTATTATTTATGGCTCTTGGGATTATAATTAGTATGTTCGCCAGTGGAGAAATTAGCAGGGTTCCCGAATTAATTCCCGAAAATATGGTGAATATGAAGCATAATGCTTCACAATATCCAATATTCCCAATGCTATTTATTACTATTGCCTGTGGTGCTATATCAGGGTTTCATGCCACACAATCTCCATTAATGGCACGTTGTTTAAAAAACGAAAAGAAAGGAAGACAGGTTTTTTATGGAGCGATGATTACCGAAGGTATGGTTGCCTTAATATGGGCAGCAGCTGCAATGAGCTTTTTTGAGAATGTGGATGGATTGAATGATATTCTTGTTAAAAGGACTCCTGCCGCGGTTGTAAATATTATTTCGAATTCTATGCTTGGAAAAGTAGGAGGTGTGCTTGCTATTCTGGGAGTTGTTGCTGCACCTATAACTTCAGGTGATACGGCATTTCGAAGTGCACGATTAATAGTTGCTGATTTTATGAAGATTAACCAGGTTAAAATAAGTAAACGGCTTCTGATCAGTATCCCGTTATTTATTGCCGGACTGATTTTGACACAGATTCATTTTAACATTATCTGGCGATATTTCGGATGGGCAAATCAAACCCTTGCAACAATCGTTTTATGGGCGATTACTGTTTATCTGCTGCAGGAGAAAAAATTCTACTGGATAACACTTATTCCCGCTGCATTTATGACAGCCGTTATAACAACTTATATATTTACTGTCCCTGAAGGTTTTAACCTTCATCACCCCATATCTGTTATGCTCGGTATAGGAGTAACAGTCATTTTAACATCAGCCTTCTTTTATTACAAACGAAAAATCAAATAATTACTATGTTGTAATTAGGTAGTAATTTATAGGTTTCATTCAAAATTCTTTTTATTTACTGAAATAAAATTATTCAGTTTTACACCTAATCTATTTAATTCTTTAATAAACTCTTCATGTTTTTTTTCACTTATTAGTTTTCTTTTATATGATTTATATAACCATGTTTTTGACTCAAAAGACATTTTATAAATATTCAACTTTTCAAGTTCCATTTGCAGATATTCTAAAATATATTTGCTCCAAATCAAGAATTTAGGAAATTAGCACAACTTAATAACCGCAAATTATCATGAATTACGGTTGAGCCAATAGGCGAAACCAAATTACGTGAGCGTAGCGAACGAATTACATGAACGAAGTGAATAAATTACATGAGCCTTAGCGAATAAATCTGTATAAAATTGTTACATTCTGTTTTGAAATAATACAGAAATTACTATTTTTAGCTATATATTACATTCATTGTTATGCCAAAAAATAAAGGAAATATTCTGATAATTGATGACAACGAAGAGGTGCTTACTGCTCTTAAAATGTATTTGTCGAAGCATTTTGATGTGATAATGACTGAAAAAAGCCCCAACCTGATTCCTCATAAAATTGAAAGGGAGGAAATAGATGTTATTATTCTGGATATGAATTTTTCAGCAGGTGTGAATACTGGAAACGAAGGGATATTTTGGTTGAGAGAAATAATTAAACGTGACCCATCAATAATTGTAATAATGATAACTGCTTATGGCGATGTTGACCTGGCCGTTAAAGCCGTTAAAGAAGGTGCCACAGATTTTATTACCAAACCATGGGATAATAAACGTATATTAACAACCATAAGAAATGCCATGAAAATAAGGCATTCAGGACAGGAGATAACAAAGCTGAAAGAACAAAAGAAACATTTTACAGAGAAAATAGACAAGTCCTATCCATTATTACATGGGGAATCTGCAGTTATGAGAGAGTTAATTATTACTGTAGGGAAAGTAGCTAAAACCGATGCAAATGTATTGATTCTGGGGGAAAATGGAACAGGTAAGGAGCTTATAGCTAG
>JBHOTF010000061.1:0-12770 GCA_042584005.1 Bacteroidota bacterium | reverse complement strand
AACAATTGTGAATAGTAATTCTATTTGACAGGTTCAATTCTTTCACTTTTTCTGCCAATTTGTTTATTGATTTCTTATCTGAATCAACTGCGGTTATATTACCATTAAATTTGTCTGCTAATAGTAGTGTAGGTACACCAGAGCCACATCCAACATCCAGTATTTTTGGTTTATCAATTATTGGAATTATTGAAATGGCTTTTGAAAGATATTTTAATAGACCTTTTCTGCAATTATCTTTAATATTAAAATATTCTTTATCCATTATTAAACAGAATTTAGTTTTTTAACGCCACACAAGCTATGAGAAAGCACAATGTGTTTTTCTGATTACTAATAGCTTTTATCTAAACCAAATATAATTATTTTTAAATAATTGAATCATGATATCACAAAATATCATTGAAGAGAACTAAATTGATTAAACAATATTCCCTATATTTATAGTTTAAACAAACTTCAAATAAGAATGAAAAAACTCTTCCTAAGCTCGGTATTAGCTTTTATAATACTTTTTTCAGCTTGTAACAATCAAAATAAAATTTCTATGATCCCAAAAGAGAACTTCAATAAAACAATTAATGGCAAAGAAGTAAAACTTTTTGTATTAAAAAATGAAAACGGCATTGTAACCGAAGTAACAAATTATGGGGGTAAGGTAGTGTCACAATGGATTCCCGACAGAGACGGCAACTTTATTGATATTGTGCTTGGTTATGATAATATTGATGATTACCTGAAATCGGGAGAGGCTTATTTTGGAGCCTTAATTGGCCGCTATGGCAACAGAATAGCAAAAGGGAAATTTTCTCTTAACGGTAAAGAATATACACTTGCAACAAATAATAATGAGAACCACCTGCATGGCGGCGAAATAGGATATAATGCTGTTGTATGGGATGCCAGGGAATTTAAAAATGAAAAAGGAGAGGATGCAATTGAATTGAAATATGTATCGGCCGACGGCGAAGAGGGTTATCCTGGAGAGCTTGATATAGCGGTTGTTTATACTCTTACTAATAATAATGAGTTTGTTATTGAATATTCTGCCACATGTAAGGATAGTACAGTTTTAAATCTCACTCATCACTCATTTTTTAATCTTCTTGGTGCAGGAAATGGTGACGTACTAAATCATGAATTAAAGATAAATGCCAGCCATTATACTCCTGTTGATGGAGGATTGATACCCACAGGCGAGATAGCTCCTGTTGCAGGAACTCCAATGGATTTTACAAAAGCATATAAAATTGGCGAAAGAGTAAACGATAAATTTGAACAACTTTTTCTTGGTAAAGGATATGATCATAACTGGGTGCTCGACAAAAAGGTTGAAGGGCTTAGCCTGGCAGCAAGTGTATATGAACCTGTATCAGGCCGTACTATGGATGTTCTGACAACAGAACCAGGTATTCAATTTTACGGAGGTAATTTCCTGGATGGATCTGAAACAGGAAAAGATAATAAAAAGTATAATTTCAGAACTGCTTTCTGTCTTGAAACACAGCACTTTCCAGACACACCTAACAAGCCTGAATTCCCCTCATGTGTTCTTGCACCAGGACAAACATATAAGCATTTATGTATTTATAAATTTGGCACTAAATAATTATTACAAAAAAAAATAAACCAGTATGAAAACTTTGTCGAATAAAACTATTTCTGTTTCATTGATTTTGTGCATAATTTTTCTTTTTTCTGCATGTAATAAATCAGAAACTTCAAAAACAGTTTCTATTGAATCATTGCTTACAGAGATGACTGACAGGACAGTTATTTCGGAATACCCTGAGCCATTTTTTTTATGTAAACAATTCAGCAGTTATGACCGAAACAGTATTGGCCCCGATAAAGATGGCTGGTTTGCCAATGCCGATTATACCTGGTTTGTAAGAGAAGAAAATAATGAGGGCCGAAGAGAATTTGTTATGCTCGATGCTGATGGCCCTGGAGCTATTGTAAGGTTTTGGATGACTTTTGCCGGTGAAGGTGCTCACGATGGTATTTTAAGAATTTATATCGATGGAAATGAAAAACCTGTAATTGAAGGCAAAGCAATGAAAATTATCAGTGGCGGAGGGCTTGTTGGTGAACCTCTCAGTTCTTCTGTTTCACCTGAAAGCGATTATAGCAGGCGTGGACATAATTTGTATTTTCCTATACCATATTCAGAAAATTGTAAAATAACATTCGAGAACGATTCAATTTCTATTGTAGGCAATAGAAGAAAACCTTCTGTTTATTATAATATTAATTATCGCACTTACAATGAAGGAACTAATGTTGAAAGTTTTTCAAAAGAAGCATTAAAAAATGCAGAAACTTTACTTCAGGAAGTCGGAGAAAAAATTAAAAAAAGAGATCGCGGACTGGAAAAGATCAATCTTAAAAAACATAACCTTGATGGAAAAATTTCAGCAGGCAGTGAGAAGCTAATTAAAATAAAAGGTAAAAATGCTATTCGGAAATTATCCTTCAAAATAGACGCTGATGATCCACAACAAGCTTTACGGTCAACTGTTATTGAAATGACATTTGATGGTGAAAAAACAGTATGGTCACCTTTAGGTGATTTTTTCGGAACGGGATATATGATACGGCCATATTCTACATGGTATAATGAAGTAAGAGCTAATGGAACTATTAGCTGTTTTTGGGTAATGCCATTTAAAAAATCGTGTGAAATCAAATTATATAACTATGGCACACAAGATGTTACAATAAGTCAGTCTGAAATAGAATACTCTTCATATAAATGGAATAATAACTCCATGCATTTTGGAGCTGTGTGGAAGGAATATACAGCAATAAAATCAGCAGGATATTCAGGGACAGGAGGAAATGATAAGCATGAGGATATAAATTATACTTTTCTTAACGGTGAAGGAGTTTATGTAGCTGATGCAATTACAGTATTCAATACTGTTGACGCATGGTGGGGAGAAGGTGATGAAAAAATTTATATTGATGGAGAATATTTGCCTTCACATATTGGTACAGGCACAGAAGATTATTTTGGCTATGCATGGTGCAGGCCTGAGAAATTTAGTCATTTTCTGATTGCCCAGCCTGATGGATCAGGAAATTTTCATCCGGGATACACTCTGAATTTGCGACAAAGAATTCTTGACGGTATACCATTTACAAAATCCTTAAAATTCGATATGGAGCTATGGCACTGGGTATCAACAACTATGAACTACGCCCCTATTTCTTTCTTTTATATGAAGCCTGGAGGAAAATGTGAAGTAGAAATCTCTGTTGAAGCTGTACAACTTCCTGTTGTAAGAAAAAAAACAGATCTTATTAAACCTGTTCCTGATGAAGATGGCATTTTTGAAGGAGAAAATATGGTAGTTGTAGAATGCAGTAGTGGTACTCACGAGATCCAAAGTAATAATACATGGGGATGGAGTCATAATAATCAGCTATGGTGGATGGATGGAAAACCTGGTGATTATTTAATTCTTGAATTCCAGTCGAAAGAAGCAGGAGACTTCATGCTGGAAGGTAATTTCACAAAAGCCACTGATTATGGAAATTTTAAATTAGAAATAAATAACAAAGCGTGGAATGGAACCTTCAATGGCTATAATCAAAATGTCGTCCTTAATAAGATTAATCTGGGAAAATTCCATCTGAACAAAGGAACTAACAAATTATTGATCAAACTAGCAGGCAAAAACCAAAAAGCTGTTCCAAGATATATGGTAGGAATCGACTGCATAAAAATAATCCAGCCCTAATTCGGTGGTAATTCAATTGCTATTCAATTGCTATTCAATTGCTATGAATTACGGTTGAGCCGTCAGGCGAAACTGAATAACACGAGCAAAGCGAGTGAATTACTATTGAATTATACGAGCGAAGTGAGTTGTCAAAACCTCAAACTAAATACTGTTTTATCATACGGCACAGACTTTACTGAAATACTGCCCTTATGCATTCGCATTATTTGTCGTGAAAGGCTCAGTCCTATTCCGGATCCTTTTTCTGTTGTAGAATAAAAAGGAATGAATATTTTATCAATATTTTCCTCAAGAATTCCTTTTCCATTATCGGATACCTGCAAAATAAGATTATTATTTTCTTTATAAGCTTTTATAGAAATTTGCGGTGCTTTTGTGTTTTCCAAAGCCTGAATCGAATTATTAATAAGGTTAATTATCATCTGTGAAACAAGTTTTTTATCGGCAGTAAAATTCAAATCTTCCGGTTTAAGGTCAACAGCTATTTTAATGTTTTCTTTATTTAATTTCTCATTCATAAGTATCATTATACTATCTACAAGATCGGATACAGATATTTCCATAAACTCAGCTTTGGGTAAAGATGTAATACTTCTGTATTTTTCTACGAACTCTTTTAGGCCAATACTTCTTTCTTCAAGAATATTTAAACCTTTCAATGTTTTTTCAACTGTCTCATTATCAATGCCTGTGATATCAATAGGGCTTTCCGATTCCGGATTTCTGAAAAATCTGGATATAGCGGTAATCGTTGTTGAAATAGGTCCAATAGAATTCATTATTTCATGTGTCATCACTCTGATAAGATTTTGCCACGATTCAAGCTCCTTTTCCTCTAATTCTGTTCTGATATTCTGTATAGAAATTAACTTCAATTTTTTATCTATTGTTTTTAGTTCAGTTGCTTTTACCGATAAATGTTTTAACTCTCCCTGAGAAGCCAGCTTTATAAGTTTCTGTTCACCAGGTTTAAGTTTAATCATTGCATTTGAAAGTCCGAGCATAATTTTATCCAGTGAAAATATATTCGATAAAGAATTAATATTTAAAAGACGCCTGGCCTCAGAATTAAATAATTCTATTTTTCCATCATTACCAAACCATAAAAGACCTGTACCAACATACTCTACTGCATTCTGAAAATATTGACTTTTCTTAAGATTATCCATCTTAATACCTAATATTACTTTATTAATCTTATCTAACTCATTATATATATTTCTTTCCATGGATGTATTGATACTTTTGGAAAATATAAGAGTTGAATCCTCATTTTTGACGCAGGAAAAGAAATTATATAATTCACGATTAATTTTATTCAGGTATCTTATCAATAAAATTGCCTGAGCAATTATTAATAATCCATGATTTATCATCATGAATATATTATTTGTTGGAACAGTAAAAGCAAAAAGAATACAGGTTCCAACAATTAATATTACCCGAATAATTAAATTTTTATATAAACTTTTATTTATCATAAATCCAAAATATTATATTTTTTTATTTTACGGAGAAGAGTTGTTCTGGCGATATTTAATTCTTTCGAAGTTTTTGTATGATTGCCATGATATTTTTTCAGGACTTTCAGAATTGATTCTTTTTCAAGTTCTTCCAGAGTTTTTACCTCATCCTTAAATTGGGCAGAACGAGTATGGTTACTAATAAAAAACTCCTCAATGCCAATAATATTAGTATCGCACATAATAACTGCCTTTTCAACAGTATGTTCAAGCTCCCTGACATTTCCCGGCCAATAATATGAGTCTAATTTATTAATAGCTTTGGAATTTATTTTAAGTTGAGGCTTTTCATATTTTTTCGAATATTTATTTAAAAAATATTCTGTTAATCTTATGATATCTTCCCCCCTTTCACGCAAAGGTGGAACTTCAATTTGTATAGTATTGATTCTGTAGAACAAATCTTCTCTGAAAAGATTATCACGTATCATATCATTCAGGTTTTTATTTGTTGCACAAATCAACCTGATGTCTATATCAATTGATTTATTGGAACCGAGCCTTGTAATTGACCTGTTTTGTAAAGCAGTAAGCAGTTTCGACTGCATAGAGACAGACAGGTTGCCAATTTCATCAAGAAAAAGTGTTCCTCCAGAGGCAGTTTCAAACCTCCCTGCTCTATCCGATTTAGCATCAGTAAAAGCTCCTTTATTATGACCGAATAATTCACTTTCAAACAATGTTTCACTCAAGGAACCAACATCAACTGATACAAAAACTTCATTTTTTCTTTTTGACTGCCTGTGCAATTCTCTGGCCACCAGTTCTTTCCCGGTACCGTTCTCCCCAATTATCAATACATTAGCATCGGTACCTGCAACCTTCTGTATAGAAGTAAATACTTCATTCATTTTTTCGGAGCAACCAATAAAATCGGTAACAGGTTTTTCTATTTCATTAATAAGTTGTTCCTGTTTATTTTTTAATTCAACCACCTCTCTTTTCGATTGACGTAATTTTATGGCAGTTTGAAGTGTGGCGATTAACTTCTTATCGTCCCATGGTTTCAGAACAAAATCTGTAGCTCCTTCCTTCATAGCCTTTACAGCCAGTGATATATCACCATAAGCAGTGATAAGAATTATAATTATCTCTTCATCAGATTTGAATATTTCCCGTAGCCAGTACAAACCTTCATTTCCAGAACTTGTTCCGGCAGTGAAATTCATATCCAGTAAAACAACATCATAATTTTCCTCTCTTAATAATTGTGGAATCAGGTTTGGATTACTTACTGTATGAATTTTTTCAAATTCTGGTTGAAGTAATAAATCCAATGCATTCAGCATGCTATGATTATCATCAACTATTAAAATATTTCCTTTTAGAGTTTTTCTCATCATTCATATTTATATATAAACAGATATTTATTATTTTTCAAATCTAATAAAAAGTGATGCATATTGCTACACTTAATGTATCATTATGATATAGAAAGATATATAAACAAATTGGTTAGCTTTGTATATTATTGATTTACTGCAACTTCTGATTATGGCATGCTAATTGTTTTTTTATTATCAAGCTTTTTGCCTTGTTTGAGCAAACCCCTTAAATTCACTTTGATATGAATTAAACAAAATAAAAATGATTAAGAACTTTTTTAAAACTACATTCCGTAACTTCTGGAAACACAGATCATATTCAATAATTAATATCACAGGTCTTACTATTGGTATGGCTTGTTCCATTCTTATCCTTTTATGGGTAAAAGATGAAATGAGTTTTGACAATTTTCATAAGAACGGGAAAAACATATACCGGGTGCTTCAGCATGTGTACTTTGATGAAGAAGTTATCTGGGGTATTAACCAGGGACCATTAGGACCCGCATTAAAAGAAGAAATTCCTGAAATAAAGGATTTCACAAGATTCAGAAGGGGCAGTTTGAAACTTGATTACATTTCAAAAAGTGACACTTCAAGAAATAAAACATTTACATCAGTAGGAGCATTTGTTGACCCTCAATTTATAGGATTATTTACTTTCCCGATGATTTCAGGAGATGTAAATAATGCCCTGACTGATGTAAGATCAATAGTATTAACAAAAACACTGGCTGAGAATTTCTTTGGTGAGGAAAATCCGATTGGTAAAATCTTAAATATTAATGATCAATGGAGTTTTAAAATAAGTGGAATTATTTCAGATCCTCCTGACAATTCTCATTTGCAATTTGAATTTCTAGTTCTAATGAAATTTGGCAAAGAATTGGGTTTCTCTGTTGATAGATGGAACAATAGCATGTTTTTCACCTATGTTGTTTTGGAAGATAATGCTTCTCCGACTGAGGTTGGTAATAAAATTCATGATTTTCTTGATGACAAACCAACTCTGGAAGAGAGTACTGACCTTGCAATTCAACAATTAAAAGATATTCACTTTGAAACAGGAATAGATTTTAATAATGGTGGCGGTGGTAGTATGGAAATAGTGATAATATTTTTCATTACAGCATTATTCATATTGTTTATTGCTTGTATTAATTTTATGAATCTTTCAACCGCCAGGTCTGCAACCAGGTCAATGGAAGTAGGAATGAAGAAAGTAATTGGTGCAAAAAGAAGTCAGGTTATTTATCAGTTTCTATTTGAATCGTTTATTTTCAGCCTGATTGCCCTTAATTTTGCACTTTATATTGTTGAACTGGTGCTTCCTAAATTTAATCAACTGGTAGAAAAAGACTTAAGAGTTGGTTATTTAGATAATTATAGCGTAATACCTGGCCTTCTAGGAATAGTTATTCTTACTACAATTTTATCAGGAATTTATCCATCCCTATTCATGTCTTCTTTTAAACCATTGAGGGTATTAAAAGGCAGCCTCAAATCAGGATCGGGAGGCTCCGGTTTCAGAAAAGGGCTGGTGCTTTTCCAGTTTATTGTTTCAATTTTTCTACTTACTTCCACTTTCAGCATTTATAAACAAGTAAAATTTCTTCAGAACAGAGACCTGGGATACAATAAAGAAAATCTCATTCTATTCCAAATCGACAGGTCATTGAATAATAATATAGAAAGTTTTAAGGAAGAATTGCTTAAAATACCAACTGTTGTTTCTGTTTCAAATTCTAATGAGATTCCTACAAAGGGATATTCTTCATCAAACAGTTTATGGAGTTGGCCTGGTAAGGATCCTGATAAAGATGTATTATTCAGGATAGGAAATATCGGATATGATTACATAGAAACAATTAAAGCTGAAATGAAATATGGAAGGTCTTTCTCAAAGGAGTTTGCTTCTGATTCAACTGCAATAATAATTAATGAAACTGCATTAAGAATAATGGGGCTTGAAAATCCAATAGGGCAAAGAATTATGGCTGGACAAAATCTGGATTTTGAAACACATATAATAGGAGTTGTTAAAGATTATAATTTCAGGTCGTTAAACTCTGAAGTTGAACCATACATTCTTCGACTTAACAAAAATGCCCCTGTCTTTACCCTCAGAATTAGCCCGGATAATATTCCTGCAACGATAAAAAGTGTGGAAAATACATATAAGGAATTCGCACCTGATGCTGTTTTTAATCATGTATTTCTTGACGACCTGATTGGAAATTTATATAATGATGAACAAAAGATTGGCAATATATTAAGTTTGTTTACCATACTTGGTATTATTATCTCAGCTTTAGGTTTATTCGGACTTGCATCATTTATGACTGAACAAAAATCAAAAGAAATTGGTGTCAGAAAAGTTTCCGGTGCTTCGGTCAGGAGTATTGTTATAAAACTATCCCTGAATTTTATTCAGTGGATTCTGATCAGTTTTATTATTGCATCCCCATTGGCCTGGTATGCAATTAAACAGTTTCTGAAAGAATTCCCTTATAAAACTCCAATAAGTTGGTGGATATTTGCTCTAGCAGGTTTAACTGTTTTAATTATTGCATTAATTACAGTTTCCTTCCAGGCAATAAAAGCTGCAAGAAAGAATCCGGTGGATTCATTGAGATATGAATAATGAAATTTCATATATTTGTTTTAACAATTTAAAACAAATTATGAAAAAATATCTATGGATTTTTATTTCGGTTCTCTTTCTTACCGGATGCTCCTCTTCAAAAAAACTTTTACAGAATCAAAATTATGATCTGGCTATTAATAAATCTGTGAAAAAACTGGTGAAAGATCCCAGCGATAAAGATGAAATAAATATACTAAAACAGGCATACAGATTAGCCAACACCAGAGATAACGACAGGTTAAAATATCTTAAACTTTCAGATGAACCGGATATCTGGGATGAAACTTTTGTATTATATGAAAAATTGAAAAGCCGGCAGCAAGAAGTCGAGCGATTATTACCGGAACTTCTTTCAAAAATTAACTTTAAAAAACTTGATTTTGATAAAGATATATTAAGTGCCAAAAAGAATGCGGCCGAATATTATTATTCTCATGGAATTTCATTACTCGATAAAAACCAAAAGATGTCAGCCAGAGAAGCATATAATGTTTTTTATAAAGTAAAAAATTATTATCCAAATTATAAAGACGTTGATGAGAAAATAAAAGAAGCTCATTTTATCGGAACTTCTCAGGTTTTGTTTAGCATTAGAAACAGAACTGAAGTTGTTCTTCCAAAAGAATTCGAAAATGAATTATTATCTTTTTCTCTTTCAGGCCTTGATTCTAAATGGCTAAACTACGACTTAAAAAAACGAAAGGATATTTTTTACGATTATAATGTTTTTCTTAATATCAAAACTATTGATGTATCACCTGAAAGACTTAGTGAAAAGATATATGAAGACAAACAAAGTGTAAAAGATGGCTGGAGATATTCTCTCGATGCAAATGGAAATGTAAAAAAAGACAGTTTAGGAAATGATATTAAAACTACCAAATATAAAATGGTAAAGTGTACTGTAAACCAAACAACCATGACTAAAAGAGCTATGGTAAGCGGTTCGCTTGAGTTTTATAATAATATTACCAAAGAAATGATAAAAAAAGTGCCTATTGCAACTGAGTCATCATTTGAACATATATACGCAAGATATGAGGGAAATAAAATTGCACTTTCTGATAAATCAAAAAAGCTTCTAAGAAACAAACCTATCCCCTTTCCTTCTGATATAGATATGATATGGCAAACACAGGAAAATCTGAAAAATATGACTAAACAAAAATTAAAGCTACATAAAAGATTACTTGAAAAATAGTTATACGGATAATAATAAGTCCATTACAATCAACAAGTTATTATTCTGATCAAAATTGTTAATATATAATTACATTATGAAAAAAACAGCAATCAGACGAATCATCCTAAGCGGAGTTATTTTTATGTTTTTTCTTGGGGGATATGGGCAGTCACGGAAAGAAATATCAATTCCCAACATAAAAGATTATATAACATTAAAATGTGATTTCCATATGCATACTGTTTTTTCCGATGGACAGGTATGGCCGGTTGTGCGTGTTGAAGAAGCATGGGCACAAGGACTTGATGCAATTTCTATTACAGATCACCTTGAGTACAGACCAAATAAAAAAGAGATTGAAGCTGACCATAACAGGTCATACAATCTGGCATTGGGTGCTGCAGAAAAATCAGGTTTATTATTGGTTAAAGGAACTGAGATCACAAAAGATATGCCCCCGGGACATCTTAATGCATTATTCATAAAAGATGCCAATCCGATAGAGAATAATAATCCAAGAAAAGCTCTTAAAGCAGCTCATGAACAAGGTGCATTCGTTTTTTGGAACCATCCGGGTTGGGTAAGACAGGCACCCGACTCGGCAATATGGTATGAAGAACACACATATTTACATAATCAGGATTGGTTTCAGGGAATGGAAATATTTAACAGTACACAAAGCTATGGAAACAAAGTATATGGGTGGGCATATAGCAAGAATCTTGCTGTATTAGCTAATTCCGATATTCACGGACTGGTAGGTTTAAAATACGACATATACAATTCGCACCGCCCAATGACACTTGTTTTTGCCAAAGAAAAATCGCTGGAGGCTTTAAAAGAAGCTCTTTTCGCCAGACGGACAGCTGCATATTTTAATGATACAATTATCGGACATAAAGAACATTTAACCGATTTGTTCAATGCCTCATTAAAAATATCAGGTCAAAAGCAGGAAATAAGGAAGAATAAAACTGTTTTTCTGCAAATCTATAATCATTCGGATATAGATTATGAACTTTTCTTAATTGAAGAATCAGATAATTTTCAGGCACCGGGTCATATAATTCTAAAGGCACATAAAACAACAATATTTGCCGTAAGAGGGCTGACAAATAAAATAAATATAACCACAGAAATAAATATTCCTTACCGGCTGAGAAATATGATAGCTCTTCCCGGTAAAAATCTGGAGGTTAATATAGAACTTCATAACATTCGATAAAATTAAAACCTCAAAGTAAAAATTGTATTTTCAGGTTCTGATTTAACTGTTATTGTACCGTTATGCAATTGCATTATTTGCCGCGATAAACTAAGGCCTATTCCTGTACCACTCTTTCCTGATCCGTCGGGTTGATTTTTTGATGTATAAAAAGGCACGAATATTTTTTCCTGAAGATCTTCAGGTATTGCAGGTCCGTTATTAGCAATACTTATAAATATCGTTTCTTTATCTTCTTTACCTACAGAAATAGAGATTTTATTTTCTTCATTTCCATTAAAAGCTTCGACAGCATTTTTAAGAAGATTTATTAAAAGTTGTTCGATCAATTTTCTATCGGCTTTTATTTCAGTTACCTTTTCAGAGATATTTATCGAAACCTCAACTTTATTTTTATCAAGGTTATCTTTTAATAAAAGGATTATATCACCGATCAACTCATTAATATCAATGTTTATATAAACAGGATCCGGCATTTGAGTCAGGCTTTTATAATTATCAACAAAATTGATAAGACCTTTACCCCTGTCTTCAATAATATTAATACATCTTAGAGTATCGTCAATAATATTTTTATTAATATCATCTACTGATATTGCTTTGTTATCTTTTCTAAAAAACCTTTTAATTGCAGTAGCAGTAGTAGTAATTGGAGTAACCGAATTCATAATCTCATGGGTTAAAACTCTAATAAGCTTTTGCCATGATTCCAGTTCCTTCTCTGCCAGTTCGCTTTCAATATTATGAAGGCTAAGCAGTGTGGTTTTTTTGTTTTGAATAAGAAATACAGATTTATGTACTGAAAGTTGAAATATTTTATCAGTCCTTCTGAATTTTAAAAGTTGGGATTTGCCTGACTTCAACTTTATTAATCCATAATAAAATACGGGATCAATCTTTTCGATATCTTTCAGGTTCCTTAACCGGGTATTTAATAATTCTCTGGCGGTATCATTAATTTCATTTACCTTCTCATCAACATCTACAGAAATAATACCAACCCCAATATTTGATATTACATATTTCAGGTATTGCTCTTTATATTCCTTTTCTATCTTAGTCTTTCTAATTTCAGCATTAATTTCTTCAAAACTATGGTTGAGGTCTTTAAATGTTTT
>JBHOTF010000060.1:0-13152 GCA_042584005.1 Bacteroidota bacterium | reverse complement strand
CCTGTAAAAGTTTCTGAGCCGTCATTTGAAATACTGGAATACAATGTTTCCCATTCACCAGAAGATCTATATGAATTACCACCCCACTTTGTACCTGTGATCCCATCATCATTACCAACAAACAATACACTAGGAAATGATCCAGAGAAACTATCTGAAAATATTGTTGTTTGAGCAAATAGACTTGATGCAATCAAGGTAAACAATATGGAAATTAAGATTTTCATTGTTACAACTTTTTAGGTTAACTTTATGTTTAAGTTTTCTGGTGTATTTAAATCAATTGAATAAAAACAAACCGTAAAACTTAAAAGGAGAGTTACCTTTAATATATCTTAAATATAACATCCAGTCAAATGTAGCACTTCCACCCTTACTAACTTAATGTTTTTTCACTATATAGATAGCCATAAGTTATAAATGCAGGAATAAAATCAGTTTGCAAAGATAAGTAAATTGACTCATATTCCTAATTATACATATATCTATATACGAATATAGTGCAAGTTTTATTAAATGTAAAAAATAGTTTTAAACAACTTTTTGTTGCATATCGGCTTTTAACCACTTTCTAATCTTTTAGGTGCAAATTCCAGTCCATGTGAGCAACCTCTACCGATTTCAAGTGCTCAGCCATTTTCGGAATCATATGCTCAGTTTGTTTTATTTTATTTCACTTATGAAAATAAATTAATCGATCTTATTAAAACTGGATTACAAAATCCTCATTTCATTCGGTTTTTATGATCCTTTGGGGGCAACATAAAAGATAAAGACCAATCACAGCCATACGGCTGCTCAGTTTGTTTTATTTTATTTCACTTATGAAAATAAATTTTCAACGCTCATTAAAATAAAAAACCAACCATTATATAATGATTGGTTTTTTATCTTTTGTGGGCGATACTGGATTCGAACCAGTGACCCCCTGCTTGTAAGGCAGGGCATATCTTTCATTCCATTTCTTGGAGTTTCCCACTAGTTCAAGGGAAGGGCTATTAATTAAGACTTACAGGGTTGCAATATAATGAAAGAAAATGTAACTTTATGAACAAAATGTTTCACTTATGTTTCACCCAAGGTAAAATATGGCAACAATTAAACTCCGTATAAAGAAACAACAGGTACTTTCTGATGGTACTCATCCGATAGTTCTACAATTAATTTTCAACAGGAAAAAACGAATAATTAATACAGGTCATTCATGTACACTTAATCAATGGAACCACCAAGAGAATATTGTAAACCGTAGATATCCCAATTCAGTTAATTTGAATAACGTTTTGCGTGGAAAGCTTAATGAGGCTGAAAGAATAATGTTAGACCTTGAAGGAAGTAACAAGTCATATACCATAGATGATTTAGTAGATAGTATATCTGGGAAGAAATATGATATTAGAGCTTTTAAATATTCTGATACAGTTATAGCCAAATTAAAAAAGGAAAAAAAGTATGGTAATGCTGACGTATATCAAACTTGCCTCAATGCATTTAAAACTTTTAGAAATGAAAGAGATTTGGAGTTTGCAGATATTGACTACAAAATGATTCGTGATTTTGAAGCCAGTCTGAATGAGCGGGGAGTAAAAGTAAATACTATCTCTAATTACATGAGAACCCTACGAGCAATAATCAACCGTGCTATTAAAGAAGGTGTTGCCCCTGAGACAGCATATCCATTTAAACATTATAAAATAAAGAATGAGAAGACACAAAAACGTGCTATCAGCAAGGATGACATTAATAAGATTAGGGACTTAGAATTACAAGAAGGTTCACCACTCATGTTAGCTCGTGATATCTTTATGTTTAGTTTTTATATGCAAGGCATGAATTTGGTGGACATTATAAACCTTAAAGTGTCTGATATAAATAAGGATAGAGTACAGTATAAACGCAAGAAAACAAAACAATTATTTTCTGTCAGGTTAACGGAGCCAAGTATGGCTATTATTAAAAAATATAACGACCTTACTAATCCAAAAAGTAACATTTTCCACACTCCCTTAGATAGACGCAACCCCCACCTGAGCTACCAAAACTTCAAAAGATGGATTAACGGCCGTTTAAAGAAAATAGCTGAAAAGGCCGAATTAAATGTTCCGTTAACTACATATGTTGCTCGCCATTCTTGGGCCACAATTGCCAAAAGAGAAGGTATTCCAACGGCAGTTATTTCTGAAGGACTTGGTCATGATAGCGAAAATACAACCCAAATCTATCTCGACAGCTTTGACAATAAGGTTTTGGATGATGCTAATGAAATAATAACTGGTTAGACTTTATTGTATACACTTTGAAATAATACCTTAATTCCATATTTTTTTATAAATTAGTTGTTTGTAATTATAACTAACAAAAACTGTTTGTTATGGCTAAAACCAATTGGTTCCAGAAACTTGACACTAAGATTTCAAAAGAGGAAAGAGCTCGAATTTTACTATCAGTATTTTCTTCTATTTCAAACCTTGATGACCTTTCAATAGATGTTATTCCATATGAAATTTTAGACAAAAGAATACCTGAAAGTGCTGCATTAGCAAATTTCAGAGCTAGTTTGATTAACCATAATCATGATACATTACCTGATAAAGAAATAAATCATGGAGATATTATAAATACTCAAGAACTATACAGAGAAATTTTGGAGCAAATAAAACTACTTGAACCTCAAGTGGAAAATGAGAATAAAGAAGTTGAGGACGCTAAAAAACTATATCTTGAGAACCCAAATAAGTATTTTGTGAAAAGTCTTTCTCCAACAGAAGATAGAAATAAACCTTATGGAAAAATTATAGTCTCAAATTGGGTGGAATTTGAAATTTATAATGCAAAAAGAATAGATGAATTCAACTTAGAAACAAAAAAATGGGAAAGAAGACAACTTTTCATTAAAGGTTGTAAGGCTGAGGTTATAAAGGCACTAAAACACTTGGAAGATAAAGTAAAGTCATTTTCCAACAAAAAAAATACGAAAGTAAAAAAGTCGACAAATAACAGTTCACTTAAACTTCTGAATTTTAATACTCTTGGTGAGGGTCTTACCGATGTATTAAGATTTCTAAAAAGTAAAGGTATGATTCATGAAGATGTTAAAGCTCATGAATTCAAAAAGGTATTTAGCGAGGAACCAGGAGATATTAAAATAATATGGATTGGTCCTAAAAACGCATTAGGTTATCTATTTAAATTTTGGAAAGATAAAAACCTTTTTTCAAATACTTCCCAGGGATATTGGCTATCAGTTATAAAACATTTTATTGTTGAATCTAAGAACAAAAAAAATACTACAAATCTCAGAACAGTACATAAACCAAAGGCTGAAATATCTCGAATCATTGAAGACACCATAGAATACCTCAAATAGTATCTACACTACATACCTAAAGTTTCAGAAAGTTTTTTAAGTATCTATCATCATAATAAAGTCTATACTTATTTTTTATGCTCTACACCTCTACACATAACTCTACGTAGAGCCTAACAATCAGAGATATAGGCCATTATGAACGTAATATTGTTGAAAGTTTCGGGCGAGATTCAGTTGAATTTCAAAAACCTGAAAACTTATAACAAAATAATGTCTTATGATTACAAATAAAAACTTAATTGTTTTAGAAGAGGAGAAGTTTCTTCAAATCATCGAATATTTGAGCAATCTTTCTGTCCAAATTGAACGGGTTAAGAGCCAACCAAAATATGGAAAATGGCTATCTACCGAAGAGGCTTGTAAATTCTTACAAGTTACTAGCCGTACCATGCAAAACTACAGAGATAGAGGAACAATTTCTTTTTCAAAAGTAGGAAGCAAACTCTATTACAAGTTCTCAGATTTAGAAGAACTACTCATGAAAAATTATCACTGTAAATTTAATAACAATGGAAGGAGGATATTATCATGACTTGTATATTACT
This sequence comes from Bacteroidota bacterium, assembly GCA_042584005.1. Lineage (GTDB taxonomy): Bacteria > Bacteroidota > Bacteroidia > Bacteroidales > JBHOTF01 > JBHOTF01. The sequence continues at coordinate 9,237 of JBHOTF010000060.1, read as the reverse complement.
ATTTAAACTTGACAAAAGAAAAGTCAGAACCCTTCCGTTAAAATTGACTAAAAATGGGTTCAACTATACTCAGGTATTAAGAGGTAAGAGAACGTGTATTTATGAGCAAAGGGTTTGTAAAGGAGTGACATATTTTGAAGTGTTTCTAATCAAAGTTAAACCCACCAAGAAAATTGTTGTTGATGGAGAAGTTGTAGGAGAAATCTCAGCTCGTGAAATATTTCCACATGATGAAGCCTTTGGATATTGGGCTTGGAGTATAAAACTATATGAAAATGCATTAAAAAAGTTTGAGGAATTAGAAGAGGAAGGAGGGAATTATGAAGATTGATATTAATAATACAGAAGTTGAAGTCAGGGATGTGGAAGAATCAACTAATCCAATGTATAACAAAGTCCCTGAGGAGCCTAAATATATTATCAGTGCTGACAAACTATTAAACAATGAATATAAAGAAATTCCATATTTATGGAAACCATTTTTTCAAAAAGTCGGACTAGTTGGTTTGGTTGGAGGAAGTGATACAGGTAAAAGTACATTATTAAGAGAATTTGCCATGGCACTGGTGTCAGGTGAAAAAGATTATTTAGGTTTTGATTTAAAACCAAAACATAAATCAGTACTATACTTATCAACTGAAGATGATGAATATGCCATTAGTAGTTTAATCAAAAAACAAAATATTGATGGGAAGGAATCTTCTGACTACAAAAATTTCAACTATATCTTTGATACTTATGATTTTCGACAAAGACTTGAGGAAGAATTACAACGAATACCCTACGATTGTTTAATCATAGATGCTTTCTCCGACATATTTTCCAGGGATATTAATAGGGTAAATGATATTCGTAATTTTTTACAGATATTTAATAACCTTGCTAATAAGCATAAATTATTAGTTATTATTCTTCACCATACAGGGAAGGGGGCAGAGTCCAATAGACCTTCAAAAAATAACATTTTAGGTTCTCAGGGATTTGAAGCAAAGATGAGATTGGTTGTAGAAATGAGAATTGACCCTAATGATGAAAGTTTAAGACACTTATGTATTACCAAAGGGAATTATCTGCCAATTGAACAAAAAGAAAAGAGTTATGTTTTAACTTTTGAAGATTTGAAATTTACTAATACAGGCCTAAGAGTTTTGTTGGAAGATATATACGTAAAAGAAGATAGTGATGAGAAAAGAGAGATGAAAGCCCATGCAATTCAATTAAGGGGACAAGGATTATCTGTACGCAAAGTAGTTGAAAGAATGATTGAAGATGGGTATGTTGTCTCAGTTGGAACAATCCAGAAATGGACAAAGGATAAATACGAAACTTAACTGTTCATGTGTTCAATTCCTATAGAAAAATGAACAATGAACAGTAGAAATATGAAAGAGCTGCTCTGAAAATGGGTGGCTCTTTTTATTTGATAACCCTTCGGATAAAAACCTATTATTTTCTTCAGTTAAGCCCTACTATCACATGAACAGAGAAAGTCTGTAAAAATTCGAAGGGTTTTACTTAGAATGGATAATTTGAGGTAGGAGTTAGGACAAAGAATTATCTTTGTAAATATTCATAAACTAAATATTATTATGCAGAAATTTATTCCAAAAGGTTTTCCAATGCAAACCACAGATGAAGATTTAAGAACTATAACATTTCAAGCAATATCTGATTATTCTGAAAAGAGTGTGCCAAGGGATGTACCCTTACGTGTACATGACAAAGAAATATATACACTAGGTTATTTGGAACTACAAATAAGAACACAAAAAGAACTTGGGTATCGGATATCAGATTTAAAAGTGGAAATAGAATCACTTCGAAAAAGCAATAGGTCATCAAATAAAAGCAATAGGTTGTTAACTATTGTTATTATTGTACTAGCCTTAATAACCTCATTTATTGGATGGAAAACACTTAGTATGGCAAAAAATGATTTTGATTCAGATGCTGTTTGGAGGAATGAACAATTATTCGAATTAAGAAGACAATACAACCAGCTTGAATCATTGAATAAAAATCTCCGAATACTCCCTTTTAGAGATTCAATTTAAGTTATAGAAACCTGACCATTGAATATTTTGATATTTGAATGAATATTTGTTGGTGATTTATTGAACAAGAATATAATAATAAGGAACGAATAACTCTCTGATTGGCGAGAATATTTCAATATACTTTGTCAGTTTGCTAAAATGGGTTCAATGCAGTTTAGGTTTTGTTACAAGCAGTAATTTATTAATAAAGAGGACTTTTATTTATTTCTGAATGAACAATTTCAAAGTCATATCCATAACGTTTTATTATTGCCTTTACTAATTCTGCAAACCATACAGTCGATTTTGGAGCAACATATATCCGTTCTATTAGAGTTTTAATATTCACTTTTATAGGAACACCTATTTTAATAGTTTCTTCAGTAAAATCAAGTTTTCCAGAACTGGTCGGCCGTCTCATAACCAAAGCACGTAATTCTCTTTCATGTTCAAAACTCATTCTTTTGTGGACAAAGGCACTTAGCACATTACGGACATCAAAATGGTCTTTTTCGTAATCAATATAATTAACGGTTCCAATATAAATCTCTTCATCGTCAACAAGGCTTTTCTTAAAACGATTATATGTTGATTGAATAGCGATACCTGCGTCACTTTTTATATAATGGTTCCACATAGCACACGACTCGTATTCATTAATGTGCCAACAACTTACAGCATTGTATTTTAGCCATTGTTTGTTTGTTTTAGCCAAATCGCTCATGGTTGCCATATACTTTTCCTGTTTTTTTTCTGGTATATCCTTTGGTACATATTTTCTTGCTTCAACATTTAACTTAGGATATGAACCTTCGAAATGGTCGTCAAACATGTCGGTACGTGAAAAAAACAATTTCTTGGTGTCGATTAAAGAAACCAATTTAGTAAAATCTATATATCTCCAAATCTTAATATTCTCATCTTCAGGAGCTAGAAATATCGGGTGTTCTTTAAACATAATTTTTTCTTTTATTTGTATGTAATGGTTAGCAATTTGGTATGAAATGTATTGCTTGTTATTTATTATCTAACCTAGATGAAAATGAAGTGAGCTACAACCCTTGAATTTATTACTATCTCGGCTATTATTTTTATACATTGTTATAAGCTGATTTAATTTTATTTTTTGTTACTATAAAACTTTCCTATTGAACCAAAGAACTTGTTAAAATTTACTCCAATTCCCATGAAGTTAGGTTTAAGTTCTAAATAGTCGATAAATGAGTCACCTGTTTTTTGCTTTCTGATAAGTTCTTTAAGAATTGAAATGTCATCAGTTTTAGCTATTCTCATTAATGTGTCTATTAATTCTGCAAGAAATGATTCATTTTGAAAAGTATTTAGTTTGATTATTATACCTTCATTTTTTCCATTTCTTTTCAGAGGTGTTCGTGTAAAAATTAAAGTGGGAGTTTCGTCACATATAATTTCATATTCTCTCCACCATGAATTATCTCTTCGATTTTTTTCTTTCCATTTCTCTTTTGGATAGAATAGATGAACTACTTCCTCATAACCTGAAAAAATTCCAGACCTTGGATTCATTCCAATAGCTTTCTTAATATCTTTAAAAAAGTTATCTCCACTATTTGGATGAGACATTATTAATACTCCATTCTCTCTTCCAAGCTCATTCGCTATTTTTGAGAAATTATTTTTAAACCACTCTTCAATCCAATCTTTTTGTAATCCATGACCATTGAGGAAGTAAATAAAATATTTGTGTTTATCATTAGGCGAAATAGAGAGTGCTGAATGAATTATGTATCCCATAAAAGATAGTATTTATATTGTGTTAATACTTTGTTCAATTTGCTTATAACGTGGTATATACGTAATACATATACATTCATTATAAAATATACCAATAATAACTTCTAGGACAAACAAATACAACCATTCTATTTATTCACTGTTTCAATTTCATTTTTGGAACTTTTCACCACTTTTCCCCCTAAACAATATTACCATAATTAAGATTCGATAATTTATAATTTTTTTCAACAGGATTATAAAAAACATGAATTAACTGTCTATTATTATTTTCTATAAATTTCATTGAAGAAAATAATATTGGAGTTTGGCACGTTATCGGAATAAAACTAATTAAAGTATCAAATAAAGCATTATTTTCATTTAGAAACGGTAAATATTCCATTGCGCATGATAGCGGAGAAAAATCTTTAATGGTTTTCTTTCCTGCTTTTCTTAACTTATATTCACTCCAAAATAAATTGTCTTGAATGTAATGTTTTGACTTTATAATATCCTCGGTTGAGAATTTGTTTTTTTCAAACAAATTTTTATAAACTAATGGTAATTCAGAGTTTGTGTAAAAGTCCGCTCTGTCTAAAATAAACTCTTGGTAAGGTCCTTTATTTAACCATTGCCAATCATTTACTATAAAAGCAAAAGATATATCACAATTCTTTTGTTGTAATTGCTTACCAAGATTAAGACCAATTTCTAATGTGGTTAAAGGGAAATCTCCAATGTATTGAGTACTGTTAATAAACTCGACTAACTGAATATCATCAATATCGTTTATAATTGCAGGGATTAGATATCCTTTCTTATTAAAAATTATAGGGAAATGACCTGCTTGAATGAGAATATTTTTACCTTTTTCAATACAAGGAATAATTCTTTTAATTAATTCGTTAGTTGTTTGAAATGTCTCCAACATCTTTAACTTTAATAAAATATTCAACTATTAAAAAGCTTGTAGCATTTAAAAGTAAGCCGATAATTATTGCAGGGAATTTAACTTTGAAAATTATTTCAAAAGTAAACCATCCAATAACACCAAATAGCATACCAATAAATCCACTCAATGGATTTTTAACCTTTCCTTTTAACAAATAGTAACCAAGCGGAAAAATAATAGTAGGTACCCATAAATTATATGCCCAAAGTAATAAACCAACGATATCTTTAGTGAATATTGTAATGAAAATTCCAAATGCAGCAATTATTATTATTGAATATCTTGAATAACCTAGTTTTTGCTCTTCATCAATTTTCAAAACTTTTTCTGCAATATCTCTACTAAAAGAAACTCCTCCTGCATTTAATATAGAATCCATTGTTGACATTACAACACTAAGCATACCTGCAATACCTAAACCTATAAGAAAACTACCACCTAAACCTTTATAGGTTGCTTTTATTAAATCAATATAATACAAATCATCGACCGAATTATTAGTAATAAAATAATGTGCAGTCATACCTATAAAAGTCAAAGCGAAAAACCAAATTACCCCAAAATATGCTGCATTTTTAAATCCCCGAATAGCTTCTTCTTTGTTCTTTGAAATTAAACCTCTAATAGAATAAACTGGTAAAAACATTTCACCAAAGAAGAAAGCGATGGCAGTAGCAAAAATAGTATTTAAAGGCATTTGCTTTGCTGCAGTTGGCCATAAAAAGTCTGTGATAGAAGCTGTTGTGATGGTACTTGAATTAAATTGATAAATACCAGCTATTACACCTATTATTAAGAAAATACATATTAGTACGAATTGAATCTTGTCCGTTCTAATTACAGCTGCAATACCTCCATACATAGAATAACCTGTAATAAAAGCTGCAACTGCTACAATTGATATGTTTAATGGAATATCTAAAATATTTGATATAACTTTTCCTCCTCCTAAACTTATTACACCAACAATAGCTGTAGAAAATGCAAAAGTTAATAATCCTGCTATGATTTGAGATTTTTTCCCATATGCCTGACCTATAAGGTCGCCAATAGTTCTTGCATTTACACCTAAAGTTTTTATACGACCAACAAAAAAGTGGCCAAAAATCCAAAGTTGCAATACAGCAATTAAAAAGAAAATGGTATAGAGAAAACCATAATCATAAAATTTATTAATGGCTCCATAAGAATATCCTGGACCAATCATTGTGGCTATTACCGTGAAGAAAATAATCCATCTTGGGTAGCTCTTTTCATGAAGAGCGAATTTTTCAGCCGTATTCGCTTCTTTCTTTAAATGCACTCTTATTATGTGATACATAATAAATATCAAGTATAATACTAGTGGCGTAAATAGAAAAATTGTCTTCATGTAGGTCTAAATTAATTGGTTAATAAATACTGTTATAAAGGAGATTAATAATCCGACGAAAAATATGAGGATTGAAATAACCTTTCTTGTAATCAAGTCCTCTATTTGATGGACAGAAGTCCAAAAAGCAAATAGAAGTACAGCCATTAATAAAAAAAAACATATTGCTAATTCTATGCCACCAATTTTTGTTTCATTAATAGTTATTTCAGGAATATCTGCAAAAACGGATAAAAAGCTGAGAATTACAGCAAGAAAACAAAATAGTAGTGAATATGTATACCGAATAAAATAATTGGTATTTTCTTCCTTTAATTTAACTCCACAACTAAAAAGTGTAGTTGCTGAAGGAATTGCAATAATTAGAAAATTTGATATATCCATAGGTTCTATTATTAAATATACAGCTTCCTTATTATTATGGTTGCCAATGTAGTATAAATGTGATAACTATATTCTCATTATAAAAATACTCATTATTGATTAAATATCAATGTGCAGACTTTGATTTAGTGAACTTGGTGTTTTATTGTGTGAATAGCTATTATACGAGTGTTTGGTCAAATCTTATTAGGTAACTTCGTTCGATAATTAGAAACTTTCAAAGTAGTTTCTTTATGTTATACAGCATAAAAAAGAATTTTATGGCCATTCAGGGGAAATGTAAGAGATAGTTCGCATTTAATCGGTAATAATTTAATATTATTTGTATCTAGCCAGAAAGGGGAAGGCTTCACTACCAGAGTAAATAATTTCCAACCACAAACATTTCCATGTTGATATACTTTGAAAACCCTTTGAAAAATTTAGCAACTTTTATTCTGAATGAAGTATATGTATTACTTTACTGAGAAAGTAGCTAGAATATGGAAGGGTTTGGCTAATTTGGGGTGATTCATCATTGTTAAAACAGTCTGCTTTAATTAATATTCACTTTTAACCCCTTTGCCCTATATATAACACTTATCATAAGCCGTAAAGATTTACCAGACTTATCCCCTATAAATAATAAAACATCGGTATATTGTTTGTTGTGTGCAGCTGAGCTTGAATTAGTCACGGGTTTCCCCTTTTAGCTCATCAATAAATTGTTTCAAATTTAAAATTGGTGCTTCACCTCCTTCCATACTTGACAAAACATCATATATTCCTGGGATTCTTAAACCAGAATATGAAGACATATCTAAATCTACTATATTATATTTTGAGCTACCAGTGGGTAAACTATCGTCCCACAGCACTATTAAGTCAATATCATTAATATCTTTATTATCAGTTTCAAAGTCATCTATTAAATCACAAAGCTTTATTTTAAATTCAAGATTTAAAAGGTCATTATCTCTATTTATTTTTTTAAAATCTTCTTTTTGTGGCGGAATAACACTTATTCTTCCATCGTATTGGTCATAGGATGACAAATGATAAGTTTTTATTCCTGTAATTAATCCTTTACCTATAAGTTCATAAAGCAATGCAATCAAAGTGTTTTCATGGAAAGGAATCTTTTCTATGGATAAATTTGTATCAAGATTTAGTAAATCAGTTATTACAATATCCGGCTCCTCTAAAGAATTTGATTTTGGTTGTTTCCCTGCAACACTAATTGCTAAATTTGCAAGAGTTTTGACATACATTTCTTCAAAGTATGCATAAACATTTGATAGTAATTTCGGATTCTTAACACCTTGCTTACCATAATTAACTCTATCGGCTATATTTACAACCAGGTGAATGTTGTTTAAGTAGTTTTGATTTTTACCACGTTTAGGGGTTCTAATTTGATTAGTGGTTAAAACTCCGTCGGCAGCAATTATTTGATTTGGTTTGCTAACCAACATTTTGTTTATATTGTATTTGCCAGATTTAGCTGCAGAACCAATGACCATATAAATACCTCTTATTTTATTTTTTATTAGTAGGTCAAAATATTCGTCTCCATAGTAATCTCGTAAAAGTGGATTAGTTATTAAATCTTTCATTTGGTTTTTGTCCGAAATTTTCATAACCCAGAGTCGAGTATCTCCAAATCTTTTTCCAGGCACAAAAGAATTCAACATGTCCTCAGATAAGAACCCCATTTTTCTAGGGTTTTCATAAAGTTCTGTTAAATCCCAATATTTGCTTTGAAATGAAATAGGTTTTTCTTTTTGCCAATATTTCAAAAGATATAAGGGGTATGTTTCCTCTTTTTTGTCTTCAGAAAGTGAATCATCTTTTTTTATGGTCACTTCAATATTTGCAGGAGTTTTATTGTCAAATAATCGATTCACATCTCCTGAATAAGAGTGCGTTCTAAAATAATGCTCGACATATAATGAAGTTTCATCTCTATTTTTAAAAAATTGGTCAAAAGGCTTAATCCCTTTGTATTCAGAGAATAGAGAAATTAAGAAGTTTCTTAATAATATCGGTCTAATAGGATTATCCTCGGCAGTAGGGAAAGTGTATTCAACCAAAGTATTAAATTCATCTGGTAATCTTTCAAGTTCTTGATATTCTTCATCAAAGAATTCTTTCTCCTTTTTATCCAGAAATTGAAATGCATTTTCAAATCTAGCATACCATAATTTTTTCTTGTTTCTTGCGATAAGTTCAAACTGCTTAGAGCACAGGATTACCATTTTTATTCCTACACCATGTTCACCGCGAATTGAAGGATTTTTTAAATCAAACTTTTCACCTTTCCCGAGTCCAAAATATTCCTTATCACAAGGAAATCCTTTTCCATTATCATAAACCTGAATCTTGTTTTCTTCAATGTTAAAGACAATCTTGACTTTTGGGTTATCTGAATCTTCAACTGCATCAAGGGCATTTTGAATGGCTTCAAATATTATAATCCATTCATCAGCATAACTATCAAGTTGATTTTTTGCTGAAGTTCTTAATACATCTTCTATTTGGAGTGAACCATCGAGAAATATTGTGCTCATAATTATACTTATTGATATTTCATAAAGTTAATAAATAATCTTTATAAACCTTCTTGCATGACAGACAATTGCACACAACATGGTATATACCTAATACCTATATATCCATTATCAAATATACCAATAATAACTTCTATTACAAACAAATACAAACAAGCTATTTATAACTTGCTTCAATTTTTTTCTGGA
>JBHOTF010000059.1:0-13733 GCA_042584005.1 Bacteroidota bacterium | reverse complement strand
CAATGCTAAGTCTAACTGTATTATCATCAGGGTAATAAAAATTGATCTTTTCTTCTAAAGAAAGCCTCTTTATTTCAGAAATTTTAACATTCGGGGGAAGTTTGATATTTAAAGTATCAAAGAAATTTACATTAACCTGATTATAGCCTAATTCATTTAGCTGAACACCTAAATCTCCTGCAGTACAATGAATCCTTTTTGCAATTTTTTTAAGTCCTACAGGACCATGATATGCAGCATACATACCAGCCATACTAGCTAGTAATGCTTGAGCAGTACAAATATTTGAGGTAGCTTTTTCCCTTTTAATATGTTGCTCCCTGGTTTGAAGTGCCATTCTAAGAGCCTGATTTCCATCTACATCAACAGAAACACCAATTATTCTTCCTGGCATACTTCTTTTAAGCTCATCCCTGACAGCAAAATAACCTGCATGTGGACCACCAAAGCCTAAAGGAATACCAAATCTTTGAGTAGAACCAACAACAATATCAGCACCCCACTCGCCAGGAGGAGTAAGCAGAGCCAGGCTTAATAAATCAGCAGCAACTGTAACAAGACATTCATTATCATGAGCTTTCAAAGTAATATCCTCATAATCTTTCAAAGTCCCACTAGCTGTCGGGTACTGCATTAAAAGCCCAAATACTTTTTCATTAAATTGAAAATCCTCAAATTTTCCTGTGATTACCTCAATACCTAAAGGAATTGCTCTTGTTTTAACAACATCTATAGTTTGAGGAAAAGTATCTTCATCAATAAACAATATGTTAGCCTCATTCTTACGGGCATTACGTGAGCGTTTATTGTACATCAAGATCATAGCTTCTGCTGCTGAGGTTCCCTCATCAAGTAATGAGGCGTTTGCCAACTCCATTCCTGTCAGTTCCATCACAACAGTCTGATAATTCAGTAAGGCTTCCAGCCTTCCTTGTGAAATCTCGGCCTGATAAGGTGTATATGATGTATACCAACTCGGATTTTCAAGAATATTTCTTTGTATAACAGCCGGCATTACTGTTCCATAATATCCCATACCAATAAATGATCTGAAAATCTTATTCTTAGATGCAATTTCCCTAATTCTTTCGAAGTATTCCATTTCTGAAATTCCGTCAGGCAAATTCAAAGGGTTTTCTAATCTAATTGAATCAGGTATCACTTCACTTATAAATTCATCTAAGGAAGAACATCCTATTTTTTCTAACATATATCCAATCTCATGATCACGAGGTCCATTATGTCTGCTTACAAATTCTTCATTCGCCATAGTATGGTAATTATCTGATTATATATTTAATTAATTTACTTATTTATTGCCGGCAAATTTAACAAGAAGATTAATCTTTTTAACATTAAAAACTAATTAATTAATAAAAGAATTATTTTCTTTTTCATCTGCAATTGTTGTTGTTTGTCCATGCCCCGGATATACAATTGTTTTCCCAGGCAAAACCATTAATTTTTCTTTTATTCCGGTAAGTAATGTATTAAAATTTCCACCGGGCAAGTCAGTACGACCTATACTTCTGTTAAAAAGAACATCTCCTGTTAAAACAAATCCTTGTGAAGCAGAATAAAGTGCTATACTACCCGGAGAATGCCCTGGAATATGGAAAATATCTAATGAGGAATTCCCAAACCTGATAATATCCCCTCCTTCTAAATATTTATCAATAGGGGGAAGTTGTTTTAAATCTAATCCAAAAATAACACTACTTTCTTTAGCTGAATTTAGAAGAAATTCATCATCTCTATTCGAAACTATCTCAGTATTATAAGTTGCTTTTATAAAACTGTTACCCAGAATATGATCTATATGACAATGTGTTGTAACAAGTAATACAGGATTCAGGGAATTTTCACATATATACTCTCTGATGGCCTGTTCTTCGTGTGTTTCATAAGCTGCAGCATCCACAATAATACAATCCTTAGTTTCATCTGTCAATATATAAGTATTAACCTGAAAAGGATTAAAAACCATAGTTTTAATTGAAATCATTATTTATTATTTATTACAATTATTTTTTTTGAAACTATTAAATTATTTCCTGATAATAAATTACAATAATACACCCCCGATTGGAAATTTTCCACATTAACAATAAGATTTTGTATCTTCTCCATGGATAGTTCCTGTAATCTTCGGCCGGAAATATCAACAATCTCAATTCTATAATCTCCTAAAGGATTATCAAAGGGATCAAATTCAATCATGAAATAATTAAATGTTGGATTTGGATAAATCTTCAACACATCATTATCTGACAGCCTGCCTGGTTGAGGCTCTCTTATGGAATATATTTTTTCAGGAAAAAATACAGCTTCCCTATGTTTTTTATTTCCCGCAAAATCTAAAACATTCGATGCTAGATTTGCAATATCTTTATATTCACTATTTCGTAGAGCCTGTAAATTTTCTGCTTCATTAACTGTTAAATCGAAATAAGTTCTTTTATCTTTTCTCAATTCAAATACGATCTCAAAGTATTCCAGATACTGTGAAATTTTAGATTCATACTGAGTATCATTATATTTTTCAGACAGCTTATCCATCAATTCAATTGCAAATTCAAAATCCCTTCCTGACAAAAACCAAAATATTAATTTAATATCTGATTCAATTTCCGGCCATAACTGTAAATACCTGGAAATATTTTCTGAAGCATAAATATTTAAGTTATTTAAATAAAAGTGAACTGCTCTTATCAGTGTCTGGCGTTTCAAAACATTATTTACTTCAATTTGACTGTTGATTTTCTCTATTGGAGAAAACTCTTTTGAACCCGATATTATTGGAGAAAGCATATAAGCCGGTAGTTGTCCAAAACGGTTTTCAAGGCTGTTTTTCACCTCTTGATTCCCTGTAAACTGAATATTATTGATTAATTTTTGTATCAGAATAACAGGAGGGCTTATTTCATTTTTTATATCATAGATTAGTTCATCATCTGACATAAATAACTCTGATCCAATAATTTTTGTCAATTCAAATTTCAGACTGTCAGTTTTTATATCCAAGCCTGATAATTTCAATATTATAGAATCATATGAATAATTTTCCCTGGGTAAGCCGGGGAGTTTTATATATTGTGGAAATGGATCAGAAAAAAATGTTTTATCGGAAATAGTATAATTACTGCGATCAATCACTGAATCAGGATACTCGATATATACAGAATTATGATCTGAACGGTATAAATACTTATACCCCCCATCTCCAATAACCTCAGTAAATGTTTCATCAGCAAATGGATAATTAATACTATCTGCCAGACCTAATCCTTTTCCATCTTTTAAGCAAAATAACAAATCCAGATAATTACGTTCAAAAATAGTTTCTCTCAAAGCAGGTGATTTATCAGCATTCTGAATAAGTATTCCAACCGGGAAATTATTGATATTATTATTATATATCAGATCTTCAGAACAAGAAGATCCATTAATAATAAATCCCGCCATTCTGCCAGCTCCGAAAACAGAAAACAATTTATTATTCTCAATAATATAATCTGAACAATTGTCAAGATATATACCATAGTTAATTGATTCTTCATGTCTTCTTATCTCGAAATTGTTATTCCTGATATCTGAAAACATTAATCCCGACAAATAAATACTTCTATAGTTATTTATAAAAAGGTTATTATTAATTCCCGGATAGGAGAAAGAATTCCCTGCAACAGATTTGATACCATAATATAATCCCATAAATAAATTATCATCCCCTACACTATATGTCGCGTCCATACTAAAAATTCCGCCACCTCTGTTTGTGTATAGTATTTTATCTTCGTGAATATTGTTAATAAAACGGTTTTCAATAAATTCAAGTCCTTTTACACTATTTAAAGAAATAAACCATTCAGGCCACAAATCTTCTTCAAAATGATTAACCGGTCTGGTAATTTCAAATGAACATGATCTGAAAAAAGATGAATTATCAAAATCATAGGGAGAGAATTTGACAGCTATAATATTATTTTTAAACACAGATTCTTCAGCTTCAATTATCCCTCCACTCATAAAATAACCTCCTGATAAATCTTTCCTTTTGCCAGCCAGAACAGCTATTTTTGAATTTTCAATAATACTATTATTTCTTATTTGTAAAATTGCCTGGTTCTCAATAGGGTATTGCGGTAAAGATGGGTCACCTAAAAGCACAATCCCATCCCATAAATCGCCACAAAGATTTGTAAGTTTTCCTCCATCAATCAGCAAATTACCTCCTGCTTCTATTGTAATAGAACAATTTTCCGGGATGGAGACGGTCCCATAAATTGTAAGTTTACCTCCTCTTTTAATAAGGATATCTCCATGAAGATATTTCAGATCAGTCCACATTATATTTTCTCCCTGATCTATTATATCAATTTTGCCCTCTATTTTATAGCAGGAATCATTAATTACCACATGAGAGATATTCCCCTCTTCCCCAAATAAATATTTATTTATTATTTCGTATTGACATTCTGAAAGTGAAGTCCCATCACCAGGCCAGTAATCCATAATATTATTCGAGCTTCCTTCAACAGGGCAGCCATTATCTTCACATTCATCACACTGATCCTTACTGGGTCCTCCCTGAAAATTATGATGCAAACCCAATGCATGACACAATTCATGTACAATAAATCTTCCGCTGGAAGACAATGTTTTCCACTCAGGCCGATTCTGATAAGAATGATAAATCCCACGACTTGCAATAAATCGTTTATCACCAATATCTGCAACATGCCCTCCAATAATATGATAATTTCCGGCAATAAAAATATGCAAGGTTTTGTGTTTTTGCTCAAAAACAAGCTGTGGGTTATTTTGAACATAAACTGAATCCATGTAGCCAGATTGAAGGATGCTATCGGCATTCCACGCAAAATTATCTCTTGTAAAATAGATGGTATCTAATTGAATTTTTACTTTAATATCTTTGACATATGGTGATGAATAAGCCGGCTTCATACTATCAAGATTGGCCATACGATAATTAGCTCTATCAATTATTTTATTAAGAAAATCTATATGATTTGAAGAATCTTCAGAAAAATTTCCATTCCCGAGAGAATCCTGAAATACATGTATGGCGGTTCTAAGTATCCGCAGTCCGTTATTCTCAGCATTCTGTCCATAAATTTGAATAAATCCTGAACAAAATATGATTATTAATAAATATTGTAATAGTTTTCTGATAATCATTTATTATTTCTATTGATTAGGCCAATCCTTTAAGAAGAGGAACAAAAATAAAATTCCCATGTTTATTGGTAGTATATTCATCTGTTCCTTTTCTTTCAATTAATGTCATCACCTGGTTCCGCTGGTCACCCAGGGGGATAACCATTTTACCACCAATTTTTAATTGATTTAATAATTCTTTTGGAACTTCAGTAGCACCTGCAGTTATTAATATCCTGTCGAAAGGGCCGTAAGTAGGTTTGCCGGCATATCCATCACCATAAAACAATCTGGGTTTGTATCCAAGTTTATTCATTATTTCTCCCGCCTTAATAAATAAATCTTTTTGTCTTTCGATACTAAAAACCTTTGAACCCATTTCAATTAGTACCGCAGTCTGATATCCTGAGCCTGTTCCAATTTCAAGAGTTTTATGACCGGGAATCAGATCAAGCAAACTTGTCTGAAATGCAACTGTATAAGGTTGAGAAATTGTTTGTCCGGAGCCTATTGGAAAAGCCTGATCCTTATATGCAAAATTTACAAAGCTACTGTCCATAAATAAATGACGTGGGATTTTCTCAATCGCAGCTATTACATCTTCATTTATAATACCTTTTCTTCTGATCTCATCTACAAGTTTTTTTCTTAATCCTTTATGTCTGTATGAATCTTCCATTGTAAAATAATATAAAAAATGCCCATTTGAAGATACAAAAATATCATTTTGAAGAACAACAATTACATAAATTTGACATTAAAATTAAAATGCAAATTTTATTGAACTGATTATATAATTCAATATAAAAGCAAGCTAAGTATTTATTTAATTATTACTTTTGAAGAAATATTTAAGCAATCAATATGAACATAAAAAATATAATTAGAATATTTATCATTAGCCTCTCAGCACTTTATTTATTTTCATGTGATATTATTAATCCTTCCGAAGATATTCCATCATACGTAAGGATAGATAGTTTAATTTTAAAAACGAAATATCTGGAACAGGGAAGTGCCAGTCATAATCTAACTGATATCTGGATCTCGATTGAAGGAGATAAATTTGGGACATTTGAATTACCTGCACTTATTCCTATTCTGAGAACCGGTGAAACTAATATTGTAATAAGGCCAAGTTACAGAGTTGACGATCAGGTATTGGTAAGAGAACCATATGCATTTACTGACCCATTTATTATTGATACAATTCTCACTGAGGGAAGTATTCTTCACCTTAAGCCAATCGTGTATTATAATGAAAATGCTGAATTTTTATTCCTGGAAGATTTTGAAAAAACTGGATACAGCTTCACTACGAACAGAAGTGATACAGCCCTTATTATTGTAAACAATACTTTTAGTGATGGAGAACACTCAGGGGGGATATTCCTATCTAACACTAATCCATTTTTTGAAGCTATATCACCTGAAATGGATATTCCTAAAGCAAACACACCAATCTATTTAGAATTTTCATATAAAAATAATTACAATTTTGAAGTTGGTTTTTTTGCAAATACCATAGCTTATACATACATCGCCCATTTGAGCCCCAGAGATAATTGGAAAAGAATAACTATTAATATTAATGGTTTAATTAAACAAAACCAGGACAGCAATTTTAAAATTGCATTCAGAGCATCATTAATAGATACTATCTCTAAACCAGAGATTTATCTGGATAATATTAAAATAATCCACTTTTAATGAATAAGAAAACCCATGTTTTAAAATATCTTATTTCAGATTTTCTTGCAGCGAGTGCTGCATGGACATTGTTTTTTATATTTCGCAAGATAATAATTGAACCACAAAAATTCGGATACAATATTCCTTTAGAATTTGGCACCCAGTATTATCTTGGTTTGTTAATTATTCCCTTTTCATGGTTGCTATTTTATTATCTCACTGGTTATTATAAGAATATCTACAAAAAATCACGCCTCACAGAACTGGGACAGACTATTTTAACCACAATTATCGGAACTATTCTGATCTTTTTTATTTTAATTCTTGATGATACTAATAAAAATTACACAAACTTTTACCATTCTATACTAGCCCTGTTTTCAATACATTTTTTACTAACCTATATTCCACGCGTAATTTTTACCTCAAAAACTGCATATCGGATTCATAATAGGATTATCGGTTTTAACACATTAATTGTAGGTAGTAATGAAAAAGCCGTGCATTTATATGAAGATTTTATTAATATGAAGAAATCTTCAGGAAACAAATTTATTGGTTTCGTTAATGTTCATAAAAAGAAGAAATATCTTCTAAGTGAACACCTGCAACACCTTGGCGATCTTGATCAGATAAAAGAAATTATAAAAAACATTAATGTTGAAGAGGTAATAATTGCCATTGAGTCTTCAGAACACGATAAAATAAAAAAAATAATAAATATACTTGACGAAACTAATTTAATTATCAAGGTTATTCCCGATATGTATGATATTCTGACAGGAACAGTAAAGATGTCATCAATATTTGCAGCTCCATTAATACAAATTTCCCATGAAATAATGCCTTCATGGGAAGAAAACCTGAAAAGGATTATTGATGTTGTTTTCTCAATTATCTTCCTTATCATTTGCATTCCGGTATATATTACATTATCAATTATTATTATGATTAGTTCAAAAGGATCTGCTTTTTATAGTCATGATAGAATAGGTCGATATGGAAAACCGTTTACAATTTATAAATTCCGGTCGATGTATATCGATGCTGAAAAAGATGGTCCCACCCTTTCTAAAACAAATGATCCTAGAATAACTCGTATCGGCCTGTTCATGAGGAAAACACGGCTTGATGAAATTCCCCAGTTCTATAATGTGTTAATAGGAGATATGTCTTTTGTAGGGCCAAGACCTGAAAGACAGTTTTTTATTGATCAAATAATGAAAAAGGCTCCTCATTATGTGCATCTGCTGAAAGTAAGGCCGGGAATAACCTCCTGGGGGCAAGTAAAATATGGTTATGCTGAGAATGTAGATCAAATGATTCAACGTTTGAAATTTGATATCATTTATATTGAAAATATGTCATTGATTGTTGATATTAAAATATTAATTTACACCATATTAATTGTGTTAAAAGGAACAGGAAAATAGTTTTTTTAATAATTTTTATTGAACAATAATCATTTTGCCATGGAAAAGAAAATGAAATTTGCCGTTATTCTAGCCGGTTGCGGAGTATATGACGGAGCTGAAATACATGAAGCTACAATGACTTTGTATGCCATTAAAAAAAATGGCTGTGAATATGAAATATTTGCTCCTGATATTAAACAACATCATGTAATTAATCATCTGACCGGTGAAGAGATGAATGAAGAAAGAAATCTTCTTATAGAAGCTGCCAGAATAGCTCGTGGAAAAATTCAGCCATTAAGCAAATTTAATGCTGAAAAATATGATGCCCTTATTTTTCCAGGTGGATTTGGAGTTGCAAAGAATCTTTGCGATTTTGCTTTTAATGGAACTAATTGCCTCGTTAATGGTGAAGTAGAGAACTCTATTAAAAATATGTTCGATCTTAATAAACCAATAGGTGCATTATGTATATCTCCTGTTGTATTAGCTAAAGTTCTTGGAAATATTGAACTAACCATTGGGGATGATAAAGATACTGCTGCTGCTATACAAAATATGGGGGCCCGGCATAAGGATACAGATCATGGTGAAGTAATAATTGACAAAAAAAATAAAATTGTTAGTAATCCATGTTATATGCTTGATGCTAACATAGTTCAGATAGCTGAAGGAGCTAATAATGTTGTAAGGGCAATGATAAAATTATAATAAACAAAGGCTTTATAACACTCCCGCTTCAATCATTTTAATAATCTCTTCAATCAGAATATCATCCTTTTCAGGATCATATTCTGATTTTAAGTTTGAGCCGAATATTCGTGCTACGCCCTGCCAGAAAAATGCTGAAAAAGAACCACGTAATTCTTTTACATGATTATATGTTGTATTACTTGTTTCCCTGTCAACAAGCTTAATAAGTAAACGTCCCTGTGTAAAAGTCAGGTTGACCAGTTCTCCCTCAAATTTGTTAAATAACTCCTTTTCGGATTCTTTAATAATTTTTTTTCTTTCATTCTTCAAAGAAATATTTTCTAATGAAGCATCTATTTTATCTAACTCAGCAGCTGCAATCTTAGCATAAGGCAACACTTTTTTAATGTTCCTTGTTAATCTGGAATATCGTCTTTGCTGTCGTTTATTATTAAATACTCTGGGAGGAAAAACTGACACCTCTTTAATATTAACTGCTGGAACAGAATCACCATGAATAATGTAATATTTCCCAAAAGAATCGACTACTTTCTTTACATTTTCCTGACATATCCCAGCAACTGAAATAAAAAAAACAGCCAGCATTATAATATTTCTCACAAAGTGATTCACGAGTCCAAATATCCAATAATTATTCCATAAATTCAACTTATTTCATTGACCTTAAATATATAGGGGAATAGCTATATTTTTCACCTAGGTTAATTAGCATTTATCACGAATTTCATCTTTATGAATATTATCATATTTTATATATATTTACCCTCATTCCACAAATTCATGGATGAAAAATAGAAAACAATAAAATATTATGATAAAAAAAATACTAGTTGCAAACCGGGGAGAAATTGCTATTCGAATTATGCGTACCTGCCGGGAAATGAGCATTTCTTCTGTAGCTGTTTTTTCTGAGGCCGATCGTACTTCGGAGCATGTAAGGTATGCTGATGAAGCATATTTTATTGGACCATCTCCATCAGCTGAGTCATACCTTAATATTGATACAATAATAAAGGTTGCAAAAGAATCAAAAGCAGATGCTATTCATCCGGGTTATGGTTTTCTATCTGAAAATGCCAATTTCTCAGATAGATGCAAAAAGGAAGGTATTATTTTTATTGGCCCCTCTTCTGAAGTAATCTCAACAATGGGTGATAAAATTACAGCAAGGAAGACAATGATAAATTCCGGGGTTCCTGTTGTTCCAGGAACCAATAAATGCCCTGTGAATGAAGAAGAAATTGAAGAACTGTTAAAAAAAATCAAACTCCCGATAATGATTAAAGCTTCAGCCGGAGGTGGTGGAAAAGGTATGAGACTGGTGAGAAAAAAAGATGATATTCTCGAAGCTATTAATGCGGCCAAATCAGAATCACTTTCAGCCTTTGGTGATGATTCTGTATATATTGAAAAATATATTGATTCGCCTCATCATATAGAATTCCAGATACTTGGTGACATTTTCGGAAATGTTATTCATCTCTGTGAACGGGAATGCTCAATTCAGCGCAGGCATCAAAAAGTAATAGAAGAAACACCTTCCCCACTAATGACTGATAAACTAAGGGATGAAATGGGAAAACATGCCATAGCAGCAGCTGCATCAGTCAAATATGTTGGTGCTGGCACTATTGAATTTCTGGTTGATGATTCTGGAAATTATTATTTTCTTGAAATGAACACACGTTTGCAGGTTGAACATCCGATTACTGAAAGGGTAACAGGTATATATCTGGTTAAAGAACAAATTAATATTGCCAATGGAGAGAAACTACGATATGAACAAAAGGATATTAAACAAACAGGCCATGCTATAGAGTGCCGTATCTATGCAGAAGATCCAGATAATAATTTTATGCCAAGTCCAGGCAAAATAATTCATCTATATGAACCGATGGGGCCTGGTATAAGGCTGGATGGATATGTTTATGAAGGTTATAATATACCTATATATTACGACCCTATGATATCAAAGTTAATTGTTTGGGCTGATACCAGAAAAGAGGCAATACAAAGAATGAACAGAGCATTATCAGAATACAAAATAACCGGTATAAAAACTAATATCAGATTTCTTGAACAAATAATGAAAACAAAAAAATTCGTTGACGGTAAATATAACACTCATTTTATAGACAATAACCTTAAAAAATTAATTGAAAACAATACACAGGATACAGATAATCAGGATATTGCAATGGTAATTGCCTATCTTGAATATCTTAAAGCAAGCGACGTAAACCATACACCCTCAACAAATGGAACACCTGTAAGCAATTGGAGGGAATTTGGTCGAAGTCAGGCCTTAATACGGCTTTAGATATTTTTATAGCTCACAGAAAATAATGAATTAAACCTTAATTATCATATATGGAAATTAATATTGATGACAGATCTGTCCAAATGGAAATTATCAGTAAAAATGACAATCATGTAGTTGTAAAAATTGATAATAAAGAATACATTATGGATATTATCCAGATGGAAGATGGCTCATATTCTATAATAAAAGACGGAAGATCATATAATTTAGAAATTATTAAAGATAAGGATCATCGAAATTATAAGGTAACTGCTTCTAATAAAAGTTATAAGGTTGAAATTGTTGATGCACACTCTAAATATAAGAAAAGCCAACAGGGTAATGATATTGTGGAAGAGGCTAAAATAATTGTTTCTCCTATGCCAGGAAAAGTAGTACGAATACTTGTTAATAAAGGTGATCCTGTTGAACCAGGGCAAACATTGATAATTGTTTCCGCGATGAAAATGGAAAGTGAATATAAAGCCAGAATTTCAGGTAAAGTTAGCGAAATTGCCGTTAATGAGGGTGATTCTGTTGAGGGAAATCAGGTAATGATTAAACTTTCCGATTAATATCATATAAATCAAAACATCAAGTTTATTCACAAAATAAAAAATCAATTTTTATGTCTATTGAGAAAAGATTCAAACAACTGGAAGAAAAAAATCTCCATGCTGAACTTGGAGGAGGTAAAGAAAGAATTGAAAAACAGCATAAAGCTGGTAAAAAATCCGCCAGAGAAAGAATAACGGCTCTTCTTGATCCGGGGTCTTTTGTTGAATTGGATAAACTGGTTACTCACACTTCATCCGACTTCGGGATGGAAAAAAATAAGATTCTTGGCGATGGAGTTGTTTCCGGACATGGCAAAATAGATGGCAGGATTGTATATTTATATGCCCAGGATTTTACTGTATTTGGAGGAACACTGAGCCGCGCCAATGCCAATAAGATTATTAAAGCCACAAAAATGGCTATGAAAATGGGCGCACCTATTATAGGACTTAACGATTCAGGTGGTGCAAGAATACAAGAAGGTGTTCAGAGTCTGGGTGGTTATGCTGATATTTTTTATTTGAACACAATAGCATCTGGAGTTATTCCACAAATTTCTGCTATCCTGGGACCATGCGCAGGAGGGGCTGTATATTCACCTGCACTTACTGATTTTATTTTAATGGTGAAAAAATCATCTTATATGTTCGTTACAGGGCCCGATGTAATAAAAGCCGTTACACACGAAGACGTTACAAAGAATGAACTTGGTGGTGCCATGACCCATAATACAAAAAGTGGAGTTGCTCATTTTGCAGCGGAAAATGATGAAGAAGCTATGATGATGTTAAGAGAGCTATTGAGTTATATTCCCTCCAATAATATGGAAGACCCTCCTATTCAGGCTTGTACAGATGATATTAACAGGGAAGATGAAAAATTACAAACTCTGGTTCCTGAGGATCCTAATAAGCCTTATGATATGAAAGAGTTAATTACTACCGTAGTAGATGATCATAATTTCTTCGAAGTAATGCCATATTATGCACAAAATATAGTTATTGGCTTTGCACGTCTTGGGGGCCGTCCTGTTGGTATTGTGGCTAATCAGCCTCAGAATCTTGCAGGATGCCTTGACATTGAATCTTCAGTAAAAGGGGCACGTTTTGTACGTTTCTGCGACGCATTTAACATTCCTCTTATCACTTTCGAAGATGTACCCGGATTTTTACCAGGCACTGTTCAGGAGTTCGGAGGTATTATCAAACATGGAGCAAAATTATTATATGCTTTCTGTGAAGCAACTGTACCAAAAATTACTATTATCACCAGAAAAGCCTATGGTGGAGCATATTGTGTAATGTCAAGTAAACATGTTGGTGGTGATATTAATTATGCCTATCCAACCGCAGAGATTGCAGTAATGGGTGCTGAAGGTGCAGTAAATATCATTTTCAGAGATAAACTTTCTGATGAAGATAAAGCTAAAACTATTGAAGATTATAAAGATACTTTTGCATCACCATACAAAGCAGCTGAACTAGGTTTTATTGATGAAATAATTTATCCAAAGCAAACCCGAGCTAAACTTATTCAGGCTCTGGAACTGACAAAGAATAAAGTAATGAAAAACCCTGCAAAAAAGCATGGTAATATTCCTTTATAGAAAAAAAACTTATACAAGTGTCTTTACAAGATCAGCAGCTTCCTGAAGAGATACTGCTGTGTTAACTTTCAGTCCGGATTTTTCAATAAGGGTTTTTCCTTCTTCAGCATTGGTTCCCTGAAGCCTGACAATAACCGGTACACTTATATCTCCTATTGATTTATATGCATCAACAACTCCCTGGGCAACTCTGTCGCATCTTACTATTCCACCAAAAATATTCAAAAGTATTGCTTTAACATTTGGATCTTTTAGAATAATACGG
>JBHOTF010000058.1:0-14746 GCA_042584005.1 Bacteroidota bacterium | reverse complement strand
TAATGTCAGACTTTTGATATTTATCACTAAATTTTTTCACAAAATAATCAGTTAACAATAATATATCCCCTCCTCTTAATCTCAATGGAGGCAGATTTATTTGAAGTGTATTTATTCTGTAAAGAAGATCTTCCCTGAAAAGGTTTTTCTCAACCATCTCCTCAAGATTTTTATTCGTAGCACATATTATCCTGACATCAAATGGTATAGGAACCGAGCTGCCAACTGGTATAACCTGGCGATTTTGTATAACATTTAATAGTTTAGCTTGTAATGGGATGGATATATTTCCAATTTCATCCAGAAAAAGTGTTCCTCCTGATGCAAGCTCAAACCTTCCTGCCCTATCCTTTTTTGCATCAGTAAATGATCCCTTTTTATGCCCGAAAAGTTCACTTTCAAAAAGTGATTCAGATAATGAACCCAAATCTACATTTAAAAAAATTTCTTCTGCCCTATCAGATTTACGATGTATTTGTCTTGCTACAAGCTCCTTACCTGTGCCATTATCACCGGTAATAAGTACATTGGCAAGAGTTGGTGCAATTTTTTCAACATCCTTATTTACCTTATCCATTATTGGAGATGAAGTAATTAAAGAATCATATTGCTTATCAATATCTGTTAGGAGTATTTCTTGTTTTTGCTTGAGGTTTTTCACCTCCATTTTAGTTTTACGAAATTGTACAGCCGACTGAATAGTTGATATTAATTTTTTCGGATCCCATGGTTTAACAATAAAATCTGTTCCTCCTGTTTTTATTGCTTTAACTGCAATATTAATATCTGCATAAGCAGTTATCAGAATAATTACTGCTGAAGAATCTATTTTAAGAATCTCTTTTATCCAGAAAATGCCCTCATTCCCGGAATTTATTCCTGCCGAAAAATTCATATCCAGAAGAATAACATCATAATCATTGGTTTTTATTAACTCCGGTATCCTGTTTGGGTTACTGATTGTTTTGATTGACTCAAAATCAAACTTCAACAATTGTCTTAATGAACCAAGAATGTTCTCATTATCATCAACAACCAGTATTCTTCCTTCTTTTTTAATCATTCTTAATAACTTTTTTATTCACTACTCACCACTCATCAAAATACAAATCTAATTATAATTGTTCAAAATACGTCACCACCTGTCGTATTTTGAACATAATTTGAAAATAAAAAACAAGCTATCGCATTGACATACAAGGTTATTCATTAATTTGGCATAACAATTGAAATATGATTATTAATTAATTTTATAATTTGTAATCGATTTCAGATATGATAAATAAAATAATAAAGTATTCAATCAGGGTTATCCTTCGTAATAAGATAGAATCCATAATAAATATTATTGGCCTTGCGATAGGTATAGCATGCTCAATAATGATATTTCTTTGGGTTCAGGATGAACTAAGTTTTGACAGATTTCATGAAAACTCAGACAATTTATTCAGATTAATAACTGTTGACAGTACAGGGAATAGGGATTTCAGTGAAACATCCTCCTGGCGCCTTGGCCCTGCCTTGAAAGATGAATATTCTGAAATTATTGATTTTGCCAGGATTTGCACATGGTGGAACGGACTAGTAAAAGTTGAAGATAAAAGCTTTATGGAAGATCGTATATATTTGTCCGATCCTTCCTTTTTTACGATGTTTTCTTTTCCTATAATTAAAGGTAATCCGGAAAAGGTTCTTGAGAAAATAAATGATATTGCCATTAGTGAAAGTACAGCAAAAAGATACTTTGGAGATGAAAATCCAATTGGCAAATCCGTTCTATTTGAACAAACTAATATAGCATATACAATAAGTGGGGTTTTCAAAGATGCTCCGGCGAATTCTGTTCTTCAGTTTGATATTGTTGCAAGAATTGAACTTATGGGAGAACAAATAATGAATAGTTGGGAATATGTAGACCAGAGTTACGTACAACTTCAGGAGAATGTAAAACCGGAGGATCTAAATAAAAAAATTTCCGGCTTTTATCTTACAGTTTGGGATAATACTACTAATCAACCACAACTGCAACCATTAAAGGAAGTGCATCTTAATAAAAATGCCGTTACATATGGATATCGAAATGTTTTAATGTTTATAGCTATTGCATTGGTTATTATGCTAATAGCCTGTATTAATTATATGAATCTTTCTACAGCCAGAGCTGAAAAAAGAACTGTAGAAATTGGAATAAAAAAAGTTATAGGAGCAAGCAGGTCTCACCTAATTAAACAATTTTTCAGTGAAACAATTACTATTGCTTTTATTTCCCATATAATTGCAATGTTTCTGGTTGAAGCATTCCTGCCAGGATTTAACCGTCTTTCAGGAAAAAGTATAAGTATTGATTATTCCAATATCTACTTTTTATCAACTCTTGTATCAATAATAATATTTACGGCACTAATCGCAGGATCATATCCGGCTATTTATCTTTCATCTCTTTCCCCGATGAGAGTAATAAGAATAAGAGCTTTAAATACAAGTAGGAGATTCTCTTTCAGAATAGTTCTTGTAATTGTCCAATTTACTACTTCTATAATCCTAATAATTACAACTCTGGTAATTGTTAAACAAATGGATTTTGTAATGAATAAAGATCAGGGATATAATAAGGAAGATGTTTTATATTTCAGGTTTAATGAAACATTAAAAGAAAAATATGATACATACAGGAATGAGCTTTTAAGAAACCCTGACATAATTAATGTTTCTGCTGGTTCTCATTTACCTGGAAATGTTGGACAGAATGTTTCCATAAATTGGGAAGGAAACGAAACAGGTAGTCCTCTTGGCGTACATTATATCCTTGTTGAACCTCAATATATCGAAACATTTGAGATGCAAATACTTAATGGAAGGAGTTTTTCAGAAGAATTCAGTAATGATGATTCTATTGCATACATAGTAAATGAAACAGCAATCAAACAGATGGGACTTGAAAATCCTATTGGAAAAAAAATAAGACTTATTCATCCGGGATTTGATCAGAATCTTGCTGAAGGTGTAATAATTGGTGTTGTTAAGGATTTCCATTTCAGGTTATTATACCAGAATATCAGTCCCTTTTTACTGCGAATATACAGGCCATGGGAAGATCAGCTCTTTGTTAAAATAAGTCCGCAAAATACAGCCTCTACAATTGAAAGTATTAAAGAAATAACAACAAAATTTTCACCAGATTACCCTTGGAATTATGAGTTTGGAGAAGACACAAGTAAAAGCTGGTATAAAGATGAAAATAAAATGGAATCTGTATTAAGATTATTTGCATTTTTTGCCATACTTATTTCATGCCTTGGGTTATACGGATTAGTCTCGTTTGCTACCTTACAACGCACTAAAGAAATAGGGATCAGAAAAACAAACGGAGCGTCTTCAAAGTGGATTATAATAATGTTATGGAAAGATTTTACAAAATGGGTGATTCTCTCAATAATTATTGCCACACCTATTGCATGGTATATTACAAATAACTGGATACAAAACTTTGTATACCAAACATCTAATCTATGGTGGACATTTATTATCGCTTCATTTATAGCTTTATTGATGGCATTACTAACAACATGCTGGCATGTAATAAAAGCTGCAAATGTTAATCCTGCCAATAGTCTGAGATGTGAATAGTATCTAATAGCTATCAATTACGCAAATAAAAAATTATCTTCTTCTCCACCAGGCTCTTATAATAATATTTCAAAAATAATCAATTCTTATTATGGTTTATATTATAAACTACTTTATATTTGCAATGTATTTAAATCTTAAATAATGGAAAAAGAAAAATTGACAAATGAAGAAAGTTTGAATATCATTACTGAAATGATTGAAACTGCTAAAAAGAATTATAACGATAATGGATTTTTTCTACGCTTATGGGGATGGTTAGTGATTATTGGCAGCCTGGGGCATTTTTTTCTTATGATGTATACTGAATTTGAACATCCCTATTATGCCTGGGGAGTTATTATTATCGGACTAATATGGTCGCCGGTATATCGAATAAAAGCTGCTAAAAAAGAAAGTGTATCAACTCATATCGATCGATTACATGCCTTTACCTGGTTGATTTTTTTCGTAAATTATGTGATAATACTTGTGTTTATGAAAAAACTGGATTATAATATTTGCAGTTTGATCCTTATGATTGCTGCCGGAAGTGTATTTATGTCTGGTATATTAATCAAATTCAAGCCTCTGCTTTATTCTGCTGCATTTATCTGGATAATAGCAATAATAAGCTTTTTTATGGCTGATGAATATCAATTGTTAATGGCAGCTATTGCTTCAGCAGGATATTTAATACCAGGTTATATGTTAAAGGTAAAATATAATAAAGAAAATGTTTGATAATCTCGATCCTTTATTACATTCCCAGTTGAGGTTGGCAGTTATATCCCTGCTCATTTCAGTAGAAGAAGCTGATTTTGTTTATTTGAAAGAAAAAACAAATTCAACCGCTGGTAATATTAGTGTACAGCTGGATAAACTTTCAATAGCCGGTTATATTAAAATTACCAAATCATTTAAAGGAAAAAAACCGCATACTTCATGTAAGATCACAAAAAAAGGTGTACTGGCTTTTGAAAGTTACGTTAAAACTCTGAAACAATATACCAACATAAAAAAATAATCGTCTGGTTCAATTTACATCAAAAATATAAGTGAATTATTCTCTTCTGGGACATTTTGGTAATTGTTCGATTACTTTTCCTTTAAAGGCTGCTTCAACGCAATCTACCGGATCGCAGCATGTATAACAAACTCTTTTAAATGCTTTAACACTTAATAATTCAATATCAGGAGCAATAAAATCATTTTTTATTGGCTCCTCCCTCAACAGATCGGTACTAAGATATTTTTTACTATCATCTGAAAAAACGGTAACAACTGTTGCCTCTCCACCCATTTCCTCCTGAACTTCAACTGCTCCCAGAAAATTTGCACCTGATGAAATACCAACACCAATCCCAAGTTCTGATGCAAGTTTTTGGGCCATAATAATTGAGTCACCATCATCAACACAAACTACCTTATCTAAAGTATCGAGATTAAGAATTGATGGAATAAACTCATCAGATATTCCCTGGATTCTATGTTTTCCAACCTTACAACCTGTGGTTAAGGTCGGAGAATTAGCTGGCTCAAGCGGGTGAAGTTTAATATTAGGGGCTTTTTCCTTAAGATATTTACCAACTCCCATAATAGTTCCGCCTGTTCCGACTCCTGCAATAAAAGCATCAGGAATTAATGATCTGTAGCGCAATTGCCACCAAATCTCCGGACCTGTTGTTATATAATGAGCATTACAATTATCTTCATTTGAAAATTGGCATGGTAAAAATGCACCATCAGTTTCTTTGGCCAGATCTTCTGACATACTGATACTGCCCAAAAAACCTCCCTCATCTTTACTTACTAACTTAATCTTTGCTCCAAGACTGCCAATTAAATTAATTCTTTCGCCACTCATCCAATCGGGCATAAAAATAGTAACAGGATGTCCTAAAGCTCTTCCAATGGCAGAAAATGCAATTCCCGTATTACCACTGGTGGCTTCCACTATAATATTACCTGGCTTGAGTATTCCCCTTTTATAGGCCTGGTTAATAATATGGAAAGCCATTCTGTCTTTTATACTGCCTGTCATATTCAAATGCTCAGCCTTAGCATAAATTGTCCTATGCTTTCCTTTATATTTAAATTCAATTGCAAGTAAAGGTGTATTTCCAATTAAACTTGAAAGTCCATCGATACGTTTATTGTATTTACTTTGATCTTTCTCACACATAAAATTCTGAATTTACTATTCTTAACCCTACTTATTTGTCACATCAATTACCTCTATATCAAAAACAAGAGTTGTATTTGGTGGAATTGTTTCACCTGATCCTCTTTCTCCATATGCAATAGCCGGATGTAATACAAAAGTAGACCTTTCTCCTTTTTTCATCAGACTTATAGCTTCATTAAAACCTGCAATTAAAGACATTTCACCATAAACAAAATCAAAAGTTTTTTCATCCTTACGTGTTGTCCATAGTTCTTCCCCTTTCAGGTTAGTAAGAACAACATGAGTAAAAACTTTTTTTCCTTTTTTAATTAAATCCCCTTTACCTTTTTTTACCAAAATATACTTTAATCCACTTTTTGTAGTAATTGTATCTTTTTTAGCCTTATCCTGACTGATTCCCATACCAGCAAAATAAAAAACACAAAGCAATAGTAACAGACCTTTTTTCATTTCTTAAATTTTTATAATGTTTCTATTAAAATATTTCCACTTATAATTTGAACCAAGTGTTTACTAAAATTAATATCGCGAAATAAAGAATTATAATTGGTGTTGACAAAAAAAGATTAATTAATGTTTGATGTTTTAATAATACTATATACAATTTCATGCAAACACTTACAAAATTCCGCTTATATTAATCTCATATTATAATCAAAACTTAAGAATAAATGTACTTCCTTTTCCTTCCTCAGAATACACCGATATATTACCTCCATGCAACCTCATAATCTGCCTTGTTAAACTTAAACCTATTCCTGTACCATCAGCCTTAGTAGTATAAAAGGGCACAAAAATTCTATCAAGTTTTTCCTTTGATATGCCTACTCCATTATCTGAGATCTCAATTAGGCTATTACCAAACTTATTAATATAAGCTTTCATAACAATTTTCTTATCTTTTGTTTCCCTCAGAGCATAAACTGAATTATTCAATAAATTTATCAGAATTTGTTCGATCATATTCTTATCTCCTTCAATAAAAAAAGAATCCGGTTCAGTCTCAAGTTTAACTGATATTTTATCCCTGGTAAACATGTCCTCCAATAAAGTCGTAATGCTATTAAACAAATTATTAACTTGAATTTTGGTTATTATTGGTAATGATAAAGCAGTCAATTCCCTGTACTTTTTAACAAACTCTGTTAATCCATCACTTCTTTCCTCTATTATATTCAACCCCTCTACGGTATCTTTAATTACTTCTTCATTTATCAGTTTTCTACTAACATGAATTTTCTTTTTTTCATCAAAGAACTTATCCCTTAATGTGCTTGCGGCAGATGATATTGGTCCGGTTGAATTTATTATTTCATGATTCATTACCCTGATCAATTTTTGCCATGAATCAAGTTCATTATTTTCAAGCTCATTCTTAATATTTTGAAAGTTTACTAGCTTTATTTTTTTATCAAACATTTTAACTTCTGTCGATTCCATTGCAAGCTGGGTTAGCTCATAATTTATAAAAACTTTTAATACTTTTCTTTCCCCGCTTTTAAGATTTCTAATTATTTCAGGCAATTTTTTATCAATTTTCTCCAATTCTTCAATTTTTTTTGGAAGCTTTATTCCCAGGAGCTGTGACACTGCTTTATTATACAACTCTATTGTTCCATCTTCACTAAAAGAAATTATACCTGATGCAATATTATCGGTTACTATTTTAAAATATTGATACTGACTGGCATTTAATATTTTTATATTTGTGATTGAATTATTGATTTCATCAAAACATTTGTACAGCTTGTTCATAGATCTTAATTTATTCTTCCTCGAATATATAATTGTCGAATCTTCATTTTTAATTGACAGAAAAAAACTGGTAATATCCCTGGTAATAACATTAAAACTGCGAATGAACAGAGCAGTTTGAACAATGATCAATATCCCTAAATTCAGATTTAAAATAATGTCATTTATTTTATTCAAATAATATAAAAAAACAAAACAATTAATTGTAATCAGGCATATCCTGATTGTCGTACTGATTAATAATCTGTTATAAACCATATTTTTCCATTTTTCTGTATAATGTTTGCCTGCTGATATCAAGTTCTTTTGCCGTATAACTAATAATCCCGCTATGTTTTTTTAGTACCTTAACAATAATTTGTTTTTCATATTCCTCCATTGTTGAAGGTGTTTGTATTTCCTCTATATCAATATTACTGCCCTTGAAATTAAAACTCTCTGGTTTTATGGTGTTTGATTCAGATAATATTACAGACTTCTCAATAGTATGTTTTAACTCCCTTATATTTCCTGGCCAATTGTACGATGTGAGACCGTCGTAAGCCCTGGCGCTAATTTTTAATAATGGCTTTTCATATTTTTCTGAAAACCTCTTTAAATAAAAATTTGATAACAAAATAATATCCTCCCCTCTTTCTCTCAATGGAGGTATTTCTATCACAATTGTATTTATCCTGTAGTATAAATCCTCTCTGAATAAATTCTCTATGACAAGTTTATCAATATCCTTATTTGTAGCAGAGATAAGCCTTACATCTATGGGAATTTTATTATTACTTCCTACCGGAACAACCATCCTGTCTTGAATAGCTGTAAGAAGTTTTGATTGCATATTTATTGGCAGGTTTCCAATTTCATCAAGAAACAAGCTTCCTCCCGAAGCTGATTCAAACCGTCCAATTCTGTTATCTTTTGCATCAGTAAATGCTCCCTTTTTATGGCCAAATAATTCGCTTTCGAAAAGTGTTTCACTTATTGTTGCTAGATCAACACTGACAAATATTTCATCCCTCCGTTTTGATCTTCTATGTATTTCTCTCGCTACTAGTTCTTTTCCTGTTCCATTTTCTCCAAATAATAAAACATTGACATTTGTTCGTGCAAGCTTTTCAATTGTGGAAAATACCTTTTTCATAACTATTGACTGGCCAATCATAGGTACATAACTTCTGTTTATATTATCTATTAATAATTCCTGTTTGTTTTTTAGGCTTTTTATTTCAAGTCTAGACCAGCGTAGCCTGATTGCAGCTTGTAGAGTTGATAATAACTTTTTATTATTCCATGGTTTTAATACAAAATCGGTAGCCCCTTCTTTGATCGCTCTTACTGCAAGTTCTACATCTCCGTACGCCGTAATCAATACAACAACTGCCAGTGGATCAAAATGCAGAATTTTGTTAAGCCAATATAATCCTTCCTTACCTGATCTTTTACCAGTTTTAAAATTCATATCAAGAAGTATTGTGTCAAAATTCTCTGAAGCCATCAATTCAGGCAAATTAGATGGATCAGATGTAGTACTAACAACCGAAAAATGATCCTTCATAAAGAGCTTCAAGGATTTTAATACACTTTGATTGTCATCAATAATTAATAATTTCCCATTTTCAAACATACTCAGCTTTCAAAAATATTATAATGCTTAATAGTTAAAACACTCCATACAAATTTAATATTTTTTCTGATTATTACATAATCCCGTGTATGATATTGGGACATTTATGTATTGATTTGGAACACAGCATTTCGAGGCTGAAGTAAAATACAAGTCTATATTGTTGGTTTTCTGACATATATATCAATTGGCACGTAGATTGGTTTATAATACACATTGGAATAAATCAATTGACACATGGTATTGGAGTATAATATTACAACCTTACCTAATTCTATTATTGGAGACGAAAATAAATATAGGTTTGATAGATTAATTAATTTTTTTGTAAATTAAATTCAAATGATATTCTCCATGTATAAGTAATTCATTAAGAAATAGTGACAAGAATAATACAAAGACCAAACAAATATGCTATTAAATTACGTTAAAATCAGTATCCGTCTTATCATGAGGAATAAAGCTTTCTCGGCTATAAATCTATCAGGCCTGGCAATTGCTTTTGCGTGCTCAATTATTATTCTTTTATGGATTCAAAATGAATTAAGTTATGACAACTTTCATCCTGACAAGAATGAAATCTGCCAGCTTTTAATACACCCCGAAGGATCCGATTTTTACCAGGAGTTTGTCCATGGCCCTCTTGCTGCAAGCTTAAAAGATAAATTTCCCGAAATTAAAAACTGTTCAAGAATATATCCATTATTTCCAATCAATAAAAATCCTTTACGATATGGTCTGAACAGCCATGTCCTGAGAGGAAATGTTGTTGATAGCAGCTTTTTTGATATTTTTAATTTTCCATTAATAAAAGGAGATAAAAATACTGCTCTCTCAAATCCTGAATCAATAATAATTACCGAAGAAACAGCAATCAAACTTTTTGGCGATGAAGATCCTGTTGGAAAAACATTGGAATTTGAGTTATGGCACTCCTGGAACCCGGCAACTGTTTCAGCAGTAGTTCATAATATACCATCCAATTCATCCCTGCAATTCGATTTTTTAATTACCACAACTTTAATGCAAAGATTCAGACCCAGTTTAAATACATGGGATGATATTTTTTCTCCGGCGTATATTTTATTGCAAAAAAACACCTCATATCAGGGTGTTGAAAAGAAAATATCAAATATTATTGATGACTATAAACCAGAGGCTAAATTTACTACTCATTTACACCCCTTATCCAAAAAACATTTATACAAATATTCAGGAGGTGGAAAAATTTCATATATATACATTTTTGCTTTCCTTGGAGTATTGATAATTATAATTGCCTGCATTAATTACGTTAATCTTGCACTTTCAAGATCAATAAAAAGGTCAAGAGAAGTAGCAATAAGAAAAGTTAACGGTGCAAAAATCAAACAATTAATATTGCAGTTTTTAGGCGAATCAATTCTCAGCTCTTTTATAGCATTAAATTTTGGAATTCTGTTGGCAGTAATTTTACTTCCATTTATAAACAATCTGCTTGACACAGCATATCAACTGCAATATTCTTTCATTATGGTCATGGGACTTATAAGTTTGGGACTATTTATTGGTATTTTCTCGGGAATTTACCCTGCATTTATTATCTCACGACATCATCCGGTCAGAGCTCTTAAAGGAGAAATCAAGTCAGGATCCAAAAGCCTTAGGTTAAAAACCATACTTGTATTATCACAATATATTATCTCAATTTTTTTGATAATCTGTTCTTTAACTATTCACAGGCAATTAATGCTTTTAAATAATTTTGATCTGGGATTTAATAAAAAAAATATAATAAACCTTGAGATGAGAGGGGACTTCTTTCAAAATCAACAACTCATCAAAAAGGAATTACTTCAAAATCCGAATATATTAAATGTAAGCATAGCACATACTTCTTTCACTAGCAGCGAAAAAGGCACCAGAATTAATGAATGGGAAGGTAAAAATCTGGATGGATATGTATATGCAGAAATACATCCTGTTGATTACGATTATCTCAAAACATTTGAAATGAAAATCTTAACCGGAAGGTTTTTTGATGAAGAATATAGCACAGATGAATTGGAAGGAATTATCCTGAATGAATCAGCTGTTAAAGCTTTCAAAATGGAAGATCCCCTGGGAAAATGGATTAAACTTTTTGTTGGAGATGAACCAAGACAGGCCAAAGTCATAGGTGTTATTAGAAATTTCAATTACAGATCTCTTCACAATGAGATCAAACCATTGGTATTTGTTATGGCTCCATGGTGGAATAATGAATTATATTTAAAAATAAATTCTGGATTAAATGATAGAACAAGATTAATTGAATTCATATCCACAACAATAAAAAAACATGTTCCGGATTATCCTTTTCAATACAATTTTGTTGAAGATGAAATAAATGAGCTTTATTCAACTGAAAAAAGAGCTGCAAACCTTATTAATTTAGGAACAATCATTGGAGTAATAATAGCCTGCCTGGGGCTTATCGGATTGATAATGTATTCTGCGGAACAACGCCTGAGAGAAATGAGCATCAGGAAAATTCTTGGTGCATCAGGATCTGATTTATTCCTTCTTTTAGGTATTAAATTGTTTAAATGGAGTATAATTGCCAATATTATTGCATGGCCAGTTGCGTATATTATAATAAAAGCCTGGCTTCAAAATTTCGAATACAAAACCAGTTTATCAGTCTGGATATTCCTGCTTGCCGGATCTGTTAGTATAATTTTATCATTTTTTGCAGTTTCATTTCAAATAATAAAAACCATTAGAAAAAATCCGGTTGATACACTCAGATATGAGTAATATATTTTAATTTATTACATCATTCCCGGCTTTATATTCTCTTCAATCATTTTAATGACTTTGAGAATACGTCTTTGCCGGGTTTCTTCTTTTTTGGCATCATTGATCCACCAGATGAATTGTTTTTTTATTGAAGGAGAATAATTTTCAAATTTATCCTTGGCTATGATATTTTCTTTCAAGGCATTTTTCAGATCATCAGGAATTTTTGAAACATCTTCCCGTAATAATGCTTTCTCCCATTCACCGCTTTCCTTCGCCTCCCTTATCTTTTTCATTCCAGCCTCAGTAATTTTACCTTCTTTGATTAACTTCTTAACCCTTTTTTTATTAAGTTCAGACCAAACACTCCTTTTCCTTCGTGGTGTATATCTTATGGTGTGTTTTTCATCATCTATTCTTTTCATTATGCCATCAATCCACCCAAAACATAAAGCTTCCTCTACAGCTTCATCATAAGTAAATCCACATTTCCCGGAATGTTTCTTATAATGAATCAGCCATATTTCATCTTCTATATTGTAATTGTTCTCAAGCCATTCTCTCCATTCAATAGCATTGGCCACCATAAGTGTTTTTGTAATTTCAGGCATAATATCAAAGATAGTAATTCCGCAACAAAAGTGAGTGAATAACCATTGAATTGCACGAACGAAGTGAGTGAATAACCATTGAATTACACGAACAAAGTGAATGAATAACGTAAGCGTCAGCGAACACACTATTTATTTACAATAATTTTTTTGTTTAAAGTGATACCATTTGTCTGCATCCTGCAATAATAAATTCCATTACTTAAATTATCAGAATTTAATTCAATTTTGTATAAGCCAGGTGCTTGAACCTTATCTACCAGATCCATTATAAATCTTCCTCTTATATCGAATATTTTTATTGAAACTTGTTCAGAATTATAAATTTCGTATGAAATTGATGTTGATATACTAAATGGATTAGGGTAGTTCTGGTTTAATACAGCTCCATTTTTTGAATAGTCAGCAATATCTTCCTTAGAAGTGATAAGTTTTGAATATTCAAAAATCTCATAAACAATGTTTCTAATTACAACATCAGTATCACGATTAGCCAGAACTATAACACCAGTATTTTCTTCCTTACAAAAAACCATGCCTGTTTTGATCCCAACATAGGTCCCATAATGCCCCCAGTTAGATCTGCTGTACAAATTAGAGTGCATCCATAAAAGTCCCATATCTTCTGTTACTTCAGGTACCTGGACTGATGTCATATAATTCACTGTTTCTTCTTCAAGTATTCTTACATCATCAATAATACCACCCTGCATAATGGCTATCAGATAACGTGCCAATTGCGGAACACTTGTCTTTAAAAAACCAGCAGGATAAACCGGCAGGCTTGAATGAGAATTTGCCAGATAAAACCCGAAAATATAACTATATGGAACAGCAATATTATCTTGATTTAGATCTGATAGAAAAAATGAGGTATTATCCATGCCCAGTGGACGAAATATATTTTCTTTACAATATTGTCCGAAATTTATTCCGGCAACTTCTTCCACTATGTATGCAACTATAGTAGCACCAACATTAGAATATTCATATACAGTTCCAGGAATATGGTATGAAAAATTATTATCAGAATAATGTCTGCCGTCATCTGTTAAATAATCTTCCAAAAAGTTTCCCATAGATACTGTTTGATCTCCTCCCAAAACCTCCAGCAAAAAATATGTAACCCAGTTATCTAATATTCCTGAAGTATGAGTCATAAGCATCCGCAGAGTAATTTTTGATTCAGGATGATTTGGATGAATAACAAGAAAAGGCAGATAATTATTAATATTCTCATCAAGATCAACCAATCCATCTTCCCACAATTGCATCAGGGCAACACCAACAAAAGTTTTAGATATGGATGCTAAAGTGAATAATGTAGCGTCAGATACTTCAATTTCTGATCCAATATTTGCATATCCATAAGTATTACTCCATAATATTTCTCCATCTTTTACTGCGCAGGCAGAAACACCCGGAAGATGATAAGATTCCATGGCATTTAAAATATACAGATCCAGCTCATCAGAATTATTAATTTGACCTTTTCCTGAAAAGTTAGATATAATAAACAGAATTATTATCAGAATAGAATATTTCTTAATCTTCATATTTCTTTTTTTTAAATCAATAATCAAAACTAAAACCTGAGAATAAATGTTGTTCCTTTACTCTCTTCTGATTGCACCGAAATACTTCCTCCGAGCAAGCGCATTATTTGGCGTGATAAACTCAAACCTATCCCACTTCCTTTATCTTTTGTAGTATAAAAAGGAATAAATATTTTCTCAATGATATTTTCATGTATTCCGGGCCCATTGTCCTCAACTGAAATAAAAACTTTCTGATCAAGATTAAGCCCTATTGTAATTTTAATGATTGCATCTTCCAATCCAATTATTGATTCCACAGAATTATTAATCAGATTTATTAATACCTGTTTCACAAGCTCGGGATCTGTATAAAGTTTATCAACTTCCTCTTCAAAAGAAATTATTAGTTCAATATTTTGTTCCTGCAAACGAGTCGAATACAGGGTGTCAATATTCTTAATAAACTCTTTAATATTAATTATTTCAAACTCGGGAACAGGCAGGCGGGTTAGTTTTTTATAGGCACCTGTTAATCCGGCAAGGCCTTTGCTCCTATCTATAATTGCATCTAAACCATCTGCTATTGTATTGATAGTTTTCTCTTCAATTATTTCATTATTATTTCTTTTATTTTCCAACATATCAAACAAAGATGAGGATAAGGACGTAA
>JBHOTF010000057.1:0-14842 GCA_042584005.1 Bacteroidota bacterium | reverse complement strand
CAAAATTGCCTGGCAATAAAGAAAGATTTGATTAGAAATTATTATATTTATCAGTTGTAGGATGTATATTATTAATTGATTTAATTAATACAAAATCTAAAATCAAAATCATGAAGAAACAAATAATTATAATGATATTTTTAAACCTAATATGGATTGATATGGCTAATTCTCAGGGATATATTAATAACGAAGGCAAAATTGATATTGCAATTGTAAGAAACCGTACCGAGGGCCCTCGAGTTATGGCGGAAAGTGGTTTGAAAGAAATACTCATTGAATTAGGTTGTAATGTTAAAAAACTATCCACAGTTAAACTAAGTCCTGCAGAAGATCGACAATATGGTGATTGGAATAAGGAGGCTCTTGAAAGTAAACATATAGGAGATCTTATCGCAGAAAATAATAAAAACGAGTTTTTTACAATAGGACTTCTTGATAATTGCACTGATCTGCTTGGGATGTTAGCAGGTTTACAGAATATGAAACCACAAAAGGATCAATCGCAGAAAGATTTTCGAAGTCTGCAAAACTCAGGACTTGCTGGAAATAAGCCTTTAAGAATAGGCCTTGTCTGGATTGATGCCCATGCGGATTTTAATACCCCCGAAACCAGTTTGAGTGGTATGCTGGGTGGTATGCCTGTTGCCATAGCTTCGGGAATGTGTTTGACCAGGTTACGTCTTAAAACAGGACTTGACCCTGCTCTTCCGTCAAAATATGTTGTTATGAGCTGCCTTAGAGATGTTGATCCTCTTGAACAGGAGCTTATCGACAGATCACAAATAGAGATGATATCTGTTCAGGATGTAAGAAACCAGTCTGATAATATAAATTTTCAAATTGAAC
The DNA here is from genome assembly GCA_042584005.1 of Bacteroidota bacterium. Taxonomy (GTDB): domain Bacteria; phylum Bacteroidota; class Bacteroidia; order Bacteroidales; family JBHOTF01; genus JBHOTF01. The sequence goes on along the minus strand of JBHOTF010000057.1, from coordinate 13,993 downwards.
GCTTGAGTAAATTAACGGATATAATTTATATTCATATCGATATGGATGTACTGGATCCGGAAGAAGTTGCAGGCCACCCACTAACAGCACCGGATGGGCCTGGTAGTATAGAACTGGCTGCAGCATTAAAGACAATGTTTACATATGAGAAAGTAGCAGCCCTGGGTATAGCCTCTTTACCGCATGGAGAAAATGATAAAGATAATTTATCTCTGAAAGCAGCTTACAGGCTAATAGTAGGAGCAATTAATGGTGTTAAGGCAAGAAGAAAAAATTGAAAATTGATAATGGGATCTGGGGTCTGAGTTAGTGGGGTCTGAGTTAGTGGGGTCTGAGTTAGTGGGGTCTGGGATCTGAGTTATGGGATATGGGTTAATGTGGTCTGGGGTTTGACTTTTGAATTTTGACTTTTGAATTTTGACTTCTGGGGTAGTGGTTAATTAGGAACTAAATATATTATGAAATTTCTGAAGATTATTACAATTGTGACTTTTGTTTTTTGTTTAAGCAATTTTGCTTTTTCCCAAACTGAAAATAAATTTATAAATCCTGACAGTATTGACCTGAGCAATTTGTTCAAACATGGATACATATTGCAGGATAGGAACAATGACAGCATTATTGATTATATAAACTACAGGATAATTCTTCCGGAAAAGCCTTCGGAAGCAGAAGTTGTCAGTGCGGCAAATGTTTCTGCACGGTTTGGATATGAAACATCTTCATTAGATTTTGATAATAATATATATGATTCTGATGAAGCGGATTCCTATGATCTGCCGGTGATTATTATAGGATCAAAAAATAAAATGCTTGCAAAACTTTCTGAAAGTAATGATATAACAGGAAAAGGTTTAAGACCGGGGCAGGGAGAAATATTGTTTTTTAGTCCTAATAGTTTTTTCAAAAAAGGTGCAACAATTATAAGTGGATATGATGCAACGGGTCTGATTTCAGCAGCGAATTATTTATCAGCATATTATCCTGATATATGGAAACTCAATGGTAAAAAATATACTGATATTAATAAGCAGATTAATAAGTACTTGGAAGACAGAGATATAAAACAAAAAAAATTATTTTTTAAACGGATAGTAATAGATTCAAATATTGCTGGTGTAAAAAAACTATGTGTTGACATTAAGCTTCCACACAGAGTGAATTTTGATTCAACTCTGTTGGCCTTTACAAATATTAAAACCGATTCAGTATCAAAAAAACTCAGCAAATTGTCATCCCTGGAATTTAATTCGCTTCACAGAATGGAGTTAAATTTGACATGCCCTGATACATGCACAACAATTGACCTGCTTCCAAAAAAAGAATGGAAAACTAAATTTGCAACAACAGTAACAAAAACTGCCTCTCCAGACTTTTCATTATCTAATTTATTTTCGATAAAAGGCTTGTTTGCAGATGATAATAAGGACTTAATTGCTGATAATACAATAGCATATTTTTCAGTGAATGGTACTGGGTTTTCTAATGGCTTAAATAATCTGGCTTTGAGAACCGGACTTGAAACAGCAGGTATGAGGTTGCCTCTGGTTAGTATTGCGGGAGAGGAAAATTTCCCTGAGAAAAATGGATTTCCAGTTCTAATCGGAATAGATCATTACAATATAAATTTCTTAAAAAAGGAAAACCGACTGCATGGTATTTCCAGTAAGCCGGGGACAGGGTTTATACAATTTGTTCCGGAAGCTTTTAATAAAAAAAATGCCATTATTGTTGGTGGTTCTGATTCAGAAGGTTTAAATGCCATTGCCGAATATACCGCTGGAAGGATACCTTATTTATGGGATTATGGAAAAGGGAATTATAAGCTTGAGGATATTGAAGAGGATGTAAGAAAATTTTTCCAGGTGAAAAACTCAGCTGGTCAGGCTGCTTCAGCATTCTATAAACTGAGTACATGGTTAGGCAGAATATCTGCAAAAAAAATTGAATCAATAAGTGTTGATCTGGCATTAAAAGAAACTCCGGAGGGTTTAATATCTTTTACACGAAAAATTATAAAAGACTCATTACCAGAAGCTAATGTGAGTGTTAATTCCATAAAGACCGGATATGGTTCTGGTAAAATTATTATTGATGAGAAATTTGATATACCATGGGAGGTCGAAAAATTCTGGGAGCTTTTCAGTAATAATGTTAAACCGGAATTAATACCAGGCTCTAAAGGAAAAATTTTCGTAAGACTAAGTGAATCTCCTGAAATAAGAAATATTATAAAAAAACAGATAATTAAAGAAATTGAATCAGCAGGAGCTGATCCTGACGATTTTGAAATTGTTATTCTTTGTGCGTATAAACAGGGATACAGCTGGTTGAATGATTATATACTTCCGAAAATCAAAAACACAGATGTTGATTCCATAATTATCAGGTATCATAGTCTTAAGGATTCTGAAGAAGTAAAATGGCAGACTGTTAATGCCAATACCAGATGGCTCCAGGAAATTTTCCCAATAGATACCATTATGGCCAGGGAGCTGAATAAGTCTGCCTCATATATCAGATTTGAAAGTAGTGAGGTAATGGATCCGATATATTCAGTGATAGTTAAAAACAAATCCGGTGAAGTGATACTTGAGGAATCATTTGATCCTAAATATGTTATCCGGCCATTTTTTGATCTTTTTCCGGAATACGAATCTGTCAGAGTAACAACAGGATGGGTGAATGTGAAAATAAACGGAAAAAAGATTCTGGATAAAAGAATCGCCACAGATCCGGAATTGTTCTGGGATCGTTTACAACAAAAAACATTCAGGAAGATTATTGATTATGTAATGGATATTCAGGATGGAAAACCTTCATCTGCAAATGCGCCCTATTTTGATGAATTTATTGTTGATCTGACTCTCAGCGAACCTAATTATAGAATAGGTATAGATGAAGAGGTAATATCATCCACTGAAGCTTTACATGAAGATATTTTATTTCATACACTTGCAATGTTTAACAGGATTGGAGGAAGATACGGTGCTGGAAACCTTAGCTATCCGGGAAGAATACTTCCAATGATACGAAAAACGGTTGACGGGAAACCAGGTAATGCTAAAATTCTTTTTACCGGTAAGGAAAAAGCATTTCCCGAACTTATTTTAACATATAAGGAGTCTGGTAAAGAAGCTGTAAAACAAAGGTATCCACTGAACAGCCTTAATATTTCTACACCATTATTGAGAGGAATAGAGGTTAATTCTTCAGAAAATGGTGTTAAAAAGCTTCTTTTTGACGTTGAGGTTACTGATTCTGTCGACAGGTATGAAGAATACAAATTACGGGGAAATGAAAATACTATAGACCGTGCATTTATCTCTGCACCAAGATATGTTGAAATGATCAGTATTCTTAAACGTATGCATAACAATGGTATTTATAAAAAGAAACTTAGTTATGACCTTGTTGAAGAAATGATGTTCAGGTTTTATCTTCGAGACAGTCTTAAGTTTACACGATTGGCAAGCCTTAAAAGAAGTACATCTCCTTCAATAGCAAAAAACCCGGATTTACCTGATGTAAGATATAAATATAAGGGCGAACAAATTATTCAATGGGACACTCCAATGTCACCGTCAGAGGTTGTTGAAAATATGGCAAACCTGAATACCTTCAGCGAAGTCAATGTTTATCATATGGTTAAATCTTTTCTCGGACATGATGTTTTTGCGGCTGATATTTATTTGCCTGTGGAAGGAAAATATATTTCACAAGCCAAATTAAATGTTTACAAACCATCACTGATGCTTATCGGAAGAGTTCATGGAAATGAAGTTTCCAGTACCAGTCATCAACTAAGACTTGCCGAACTTTGTGCAACAGATAGTTTATACAAAGGCTTTTTAAAAAATGTAAACCTTGTAATATATCCCGTAGTTAATCCTGATGGAGCTCAGATTGCTTATGAAATGCAAAAGGAGAACCCCGACTTCATGCTTCATGCCGGACGTTATGGTGCATTGGGTACCGATGTTGGCAGCAGATCATTTAATGGAGATAATCTTTACCCTGAATCAGGAATTGCTTCAAAAATTAAAAATGCCTGGGTTCCAGATATATATATGGATATGCATGGTGTTCCATCACACGAGTGGGTTCAGCTTTTTGCAGGCTACAGTGCCTGGGTTAACAGTAGAAACGGAGGGGCAAGAAATTATTGGTTGCCAAGAGGTTGGTATTTTCCTGGATTTAGCTGGATAGACGATAAAAAACAACCCGAATTTATGACTGCTCAAAAAGCAATTACTGATTCTATTACAGCCGGGGTAATGTCAGTACCCGAAGTACAAAAAATGAACAAAAGAATTTACAGCAGATACATAAAATATGGCAAACAAGATCCCGAAACATATAGAGAATATTTTTATCAGGGTGTGCAAATGGAAGCCAGGTTAACAAAAAGTAAAGTTCCAAAATCCGGAATGACTACTTATTATTCCTTAACAACGGAATCGGCCGATGAAACAGCATATGGTGACTGGTTGAAACTGGTTTGTAAGGCAGGTCTTGCAAACAGCAGGGCTCTTCTCGATTATCTTGCAAATGGAAAAAACAGGATAGTACACCAGCATAAAGAATATTCAGGCTTGGTTACAAGAAGTGTTTTTAGAAAAAAACCAATTCTTCCAAAAAAACAAGTCAAAATTCAAAAGTAACAAGTCAAAATTCAAAAGTATTTGTATTTGCCAGAAATATAAATGAAAGAAAATTTGCAATTGAACTTGGAGCTACATGGGCTGGTGATTCAACAGAATATTCACCTGAAAAACTATCATGTATTATTGATACTACTCCTGTTTGGAAACCTGTTGTTGAAGCATTGAAAAATCTTGAACCCGGAGGACGACTGGTAATTAATGCAATCAGGAAAGAAGATATTGATAAGGATTATCTTAAAAATCTTGATTTTCCTGAACATTTATGGATGGAAAAAGAAATAAAATCTGTTGCAAATGTTAGCAGAAGCGATATAAAAATGTTTCTTAAATTGGCTTCTGAAATACCCATCAAACCTGAGATCCAGGAATTCTCTCTGGAAAATGCTAATGAAGCATTATTAGAATTAAAAAACCAGAAAATAAGAGGGGCTAAAGTGTTAAAACTATAATAGTTAATAACAAATGCCTTTTGATAACTATTTTAAAAGAATAAAAAAAGGGAATGTCCGTTTTATAAATAATTCATAATTTTGTTTATTATCAAATCTTAATATAATAAAGATGAAACGATTAATAATTATATTATGTTTTTTTATAATTGGCGGTTCACTTTTTGCACAAAACCTGCCGATTGATTTTGGGCCTAAGATTGGTTTTAATACAACAAAGCTGACAACAAATCTAAGGGATTACACTCACGAGTTGAAAAAAGGCTGGCAAGGTGGGGTATTTTTACGATTGGGTAACAAACTGTATATTCAACCTGAAGTATATATCGCTGTTAATAATACCGGGATAACGTACGATTACACTTTATTTGATCCTGCAAATCCTACAGGATTAGATCCGGTTATACAAAATTTTAAACTCACAACAGTTGATATCCCATTGTTATTGGGATATAAAATTATCGATTTGCAATTTGCTAATATCAGAGTTTTTGGCGGACCGGTGGCTTCATTTATTTTGAATAAGGATCTGAGTCTAAGAGTAAGCGGTAACGATTTAAGTAACCGAATTTCTTCTGATGATTTTAAAGATGCATTATGGAATTTTAAAATTGGTGCAGGTGTGGATCTGTTAATTTTAACTCTGGACGTTAGTTATCAGTGGGGTATCGATAAATTTTATAGTATTAATGATATTCCAGGAATGCTTGGACGGTCAAATATATTTTATGTAACTGTTGGCTGGAAGATCTTTTAATATTTAACTTTATAAGAAAATTAGGAAGTTAAACTTGTAATATATTTCATTAATGAAAAATATAAGCATTTTTATTCTTTTTATATTAGTTATTTGTTTTAAAGGAATTAGCCAAAGTCCACAATCATTAAATTATCAGGCTGTAGCAAGAAATATAGATGGTAGCGTTATTGCTGAATCCCAAATAGGGATTAAAATTTCCATTATTGAGTCTTCATCATCCGGAACAGTTTTATATTCAGAAACATTTAATAAAACAACAAACATTTTAGGACTATTTTCTTTAGAAATAGGCAGAGGCGAGAGCGATGATGTTTTTTCAGCAATTGACTGGAGTACACCTTCATCAAAATGGATCAGGGTTGAAGTGGATATTGAAGGTGGAAATAATTATATCTTAAATGGAACCTCACAATTATTAAGTGTTCCATATTCATTGTATGCAAATCAGTCCGGTTCTTCATTAACTCCTCTGAGAAGTATGACAGATGCTGAAAGAGACGAAATAGATAATCCGGTCAGCGGATCTGTAATTTTTAATTCAACAACTGAAAACATTAATGTTTTTAAAAGTGGAAGTTGGTGGGAATTGACAGGTGAAAGAATTATAGGAGAATTTACTTGTGGAGATAGTTTTGTTGATGAAAGAGACAGTAAAGAATACCCTACAGTTAAGATAGGTAATAAATGCTGGATGGCTAAGAATCTGGATGTCGGAACCATGATTAATGGATCAATAAATCAGACTAATAATGATATTATTGAAAAATATTGTTATAATAACGATGCTAATAATTGTAATACATATGGCGCATTATATCAATGGGATGAATTAATGTCTTATTCAAAAACCCCGGGTGTGAAAGGCATCTGTCCTGAAGGCTGGCACATACCTTCAGATATTGAATGGCAGGAGATGGAAATATCTATTGGGTTAACAGAAATAGAAGCTCAGAGAAATAATGCCTGGCGGGGCACTGATCAGGGGGCACAGCTTGGAAACGGAGGCAGCTCCGGTTTTAATGCTTTATATTCAGGAAGAAGAGTTGTTGGTGGCTTATATTCAGCTATTGGATCTTATGAATATGTTTGGACATCAACTGAAATAAATGAATATGCATGGAGAAGATGTTTGAATATTGTTGATCCTAAAATTGGTAGATGGAATACATTTCCTAAAACTTATGGTATGTCAGTAAGATGTGTAAAAAATTAATAATACCTAATATGAGTAAAATGAACAAGAATATAAAACCATTAATATTAATATTTATCTGTTTTCTTATAATTAACTGTAAGAAAGAGAATACTGATCCGGATAATAATATCCCTCTTGTGTTTTCGTCATTAACAGCCGCCCGTGATACAATATTTATAGAGGATACAACAAAAATTACTGCATTTGCAAGTGGTTTTAATTTGACATATAACTGGTACGTTCTTAAAGGAGATCTCCTTGGAACAGGAAGTCAGATAACCTATGTAGCTACACCATGTACAATTGGAGATAATGATATTATTTGTACCGTAAGCGATGGAAACGATAATGAAGAAATTAAACATGTGAATGTTACTGTTCTTTAATATTAAACGAACATGAAAAAATATTCTATACTTTTTCTTTTTATAATTATTCCTGTTCTGGGCTTTGGTCAATGTTTCTCATCTGCAGGGAATCCGGTTGGAGGAAGTGCAAATATGGGTACGCTTGATAAAAAATCCCTCAGTTTTATTACATTCTACAGGCATTTTCTGTCCGACAGATATTTTGAAGGACATAATAAAAGCGACTTTGATCTGCTTAAAAATGCAAATTATAATATGCTGGGTTCTGTATTATCATATGGCTTAACACAAAAATTTACTGTTGAGACAGAAATTGGGTATTTTATTAATCGCACAAAAAACTATAATATTCCAATTGGATATTCACTTAAAGGTTTTGGTTTTACTAATGCTATATTATCCGGGAAATTTAATTTATTGAATAATACTGCTAAAAGAATAGAATATTCAGCTTCGGTAGGTTTCAAAATACCATTCTCAAAAAATAACCAGATTGTCGATAATGTGCAATTACCCTTTGATTTACAATCATCAACAAAATCGTTCGGGGTTTTGTTTCAATCATATTTAATAAAAGAAGACTCTTTTACAGGTTTGAGGTTTTTTTTATACAACAGGTTTGAAACAAATAATAAAAACAATGAAGGATATAAATTGGGGAATGTACTTACAAATTCTGTTTTTATTTCTAAACATAGAATGAAAGGCAGTACATCGGATTTTGGATGGACTTATATTCTTCAATTGAGAAATGAAATAAGAGGAAGAAACTTTATTAACGACGAAATGGAAAACTCTTCAGGATCGGTTAAGTTTTATGTTTCTCCGCAGATAAATCTTTCAATAGTTGAATTGTGGAATATGTCTATTATGATTGATGTGCCGGTTTATCAAAAATATAATAATATACAGCTTGCTGATAGATTTGCATTTTCTATTGCCTTTGCCAGAAATTTCGAATTATAAAATATAGTTGGGTATGCTATCTGACCAATTTTAGCTCTATTGTTGGTCAACTATCACGAGGGTTTGGATGTATTGGTAATTTGGCCATTTTTTCGACAGTCAGGCTGGGAAAATCAAACTCTTTTGTTATTGTACCAAGAAGAATATATATCCCTTCTCCACGGAAAGGATAATTTCTTGCCGAATCGGGAAAATGAACAGTATCGAAAAATTCGCCTTTTTTATCAAGGAAAGCAGCAAAATGCATCCATTCCCGTTTTACTGTCCTTACATATTTAATTGTAACAAGCTGTCCGACCATTCTTAACCTTTTACCTTCCGATTTATCCATCTTATTTGCAAGTATATCTCCTCTGAATGGGGTTTTTAGAAGTTCAAAATATGAAAAGCTGACAGGGAAATCCAGAAGTTCAATTTCATCATATGCCTGTTCGGTTTTATTTACTTCAAGTGTGGGAAGCTTAAAACTTTTTCCCGGCATGCGGAAAAGTCGGCCTGTTGAAATGCTTTTAGGTTTTGTTCCAAGCAACATATGTGCCTTCCATAGTAGTTCGGTATTTGCTATTCCTGTGAAACTGAATGCATTTATCCTTACAAGAATAATAAGTTGCTCTATTCCTGTGTGTACTCTGTCGATAAAGTTTTCCAGACTGGTATAGTCACCGTTTAGCATGCGTTCGCTTACAATTATTTTGGCAAGCTTTGCTTCAAGATTAGCAATATGAATAAAACCGATAAATATTTTCTTACCCTTAATACTCGTTTTATACTTAGATCTGTTTATGCAGGGAAGTATAATTTTTGCTCCCCAGCGTTTTGCTTCATTAAAATATACCCATGTTTTGTAAAAACCACCGAAATTATTTATTACAGCTACCATAAATTCAAGTGGATAATGAGCCTTCAGAAACAAACTCTGGTAGCTTTCAACAGCATATGAAGCCGAATGTGCCTTCGAAAATGAATAACCTGCAAATGATTCCACTCTTCTCCATACTTCCTTTGTTATTATATCATGATATCCTCGTTCTTTGCAGTTTGAAAAGAATTTATTAATGATTTTCTGAAACTCATTTTTCGATCTGTGCTTTCCACTCATTGCCCTTCGTAAGATATCAGCATCCGACAGGTCAAGTCCGGCAAAATGATGACATACCTTTAGAACATCTTCCTGGTATATCATAACCCCATATGTTTCTTCCAGTTGTTCTTTCATTACCGGATGTAGATATTCGAATGATTTTGGATTATGAAAGCGGTATATATATTCTCTCATCATGCCCGAGCGTGAAACACCGGGGCGTATAATAGAACTTGCTGCAACAAGACTAAGGTAGTTGTCGCATCGTAATTTCTTCAGAAGGCTACGCATTGCGGGACTTTCAACATAAAAACAACCATTTGTCTCGCCCGATCTCAGTAATTGTTTTACATACTGGTCTTTTTTAAATTTTTCTACCTGATGAACATCTACTTTTATTTCTCTGTTTTCCTGTATAATGTCGACACACTCTTTTATATGTCCTATTCCTCTCTGACTGAGGATATCGAGTTTTTCGAAGCCTATATCTTCAGCAACATACATGTCCCATTGTGTGGTAGGAAATCCTTTAGGAGGAAGATCGAGGGCGGTATAAGCACATATAGGTTCTTCTGAAATTAAAATACCTCCGGCATGTATGCTGCGTATATTCGGGAAACCCGACATCATTGTTCCAACCTGAATTATCTTTTTGCTTATATTATGTTGATTCAGATGGTTTTCAGGATCTTTAATAAGAGTATCAATTTCCGCTTTTGGAAGTCCGTAAACCTTACTTAACTCACGAATAATAGATTTTCCCAGGAAAGTTGAAATGGTTCCCAGCAGTGCAGTATGTTTATGTCCATAACGTTTGAATATATAATCCTGCACATCGTCTCTTTCTTTCCACGAATAGTCAATATCAAAGTCGGGAGGACTTGTCCTTTTAGGATTAATGAAACGTTCAAAATACAGATCAAGTTCAATAGGGTCAACATCGGTTATTTTTAAACAATAGGCTACAACAGAATTAGCTCCGCTACCTCTTCCTACATGATAAAACCCCCTTGACATTGAATATCTTATAATATCCCAGGTGATAAGAAAATAAGATGAAAATCCAAGTTTGTCGATTACCTCAAGCTCCTTTCTTATCCTCCTGTTTGCCTCCTTGTTGTTTATTCCATACCGGTATTTAAGTCCGTCGAGAGTAAGTTTCTCAAGCAGAGTCCTGTCATCCAAAAGATTGCCGGTAAAGGTTTTTTTATTTTTAATACTTTTATAGTCAAAATCTATGGAACAGTTTTCAAATATTGTTTTTGTATTTCTAATTATGTCAGGATAATTTTCAAATAGCTTTAGAAGTTCTTTTTCAGTATTCATTGTTTCTTCTGAAGAAGCAAGATCATCAGGTTTTAGCTGACTAAGAAGTATGTTATTATCGATTGCCCTCAGATGTGTATGAAGAAAATATCCCTTTTTATTGCTGAAACTTACCGGCTTGAATATTACAAGTTTTGACCTGTTTTTATTGCTGAGCCTGGAATTGTTTCCAGGTATATGACTGCAAAACAATCGGTTAACCTCCGACTCCCTGACTCCTATAAACTCATTTTCCTTTAGCGTTCTTTTCTTGTTTCCTTCATATGGGAAAATAATATAAGAGTTTTTCATCGTGGGAGGAGAGTCGGGCAATTTTTCTTTTTTAAGGTTTATATTGCTAAGAAAAGTGTTCAGCTCCAGAAAGCCTGAATTGTCCTTTGCCAGCCCGGTATAAACATGCTTTCCTCCCTTTCTGAACTCTATGCCTGCAACCGGTCTGATATCTGCACTTTTACATTCCTTTACAAAGTCCATCATCCCTGTCGAGTTATTGATATCTGTAAGAGCTATGCACTTAATTTTCTTAATAAGCGCCTCTTCCACCAGCTTTTCTATGCTGAGAGTTCCGTATTTTAAGCTATAATATGAATGACAGAAATACATCTTTAATTCAAAAGTCAAAAGTCAAAATTCAAAAGTCAAAAGTCAAAAGTCAAAAGTCAAAAGTCAAAAGTCAAAATTCAAAAGTCAAAATTCAAAAGTCAAAAGTCAAACCGCATACCCCGGAACACCACTTAACCACTTAACCACTTAACCACTTAACCAATATACCAATACACCAATACACCAATACACCAATACACCAATACACCAATACACCATACACACTCTTAACCACTTAACCACTTAACCAATCCACCTTATTCCAAATTCAGAATAGCGAATACTGAATATTGAATTCAGAATTGTTTTTTTTAACCCACACCTCAGAACTCATTACCCCACTAACTCATAACTCATTACCCCACTAACTCAGAACTCATTACCCCACTAACTCATAACCCATAACCCATACCCCAGATCGCATACCCCAGATCGCATACCCCAGACCTCATTTAAAAGCCTTCTTTAATATATATCCATAATCAAATTTTGAAGATTCCAGCAGTTCGGAACTCCACACTTTTTTGTTTTCTGCAATTTGTTTACTGATATTTTCCTGCTCAGATATTTTGTTGAGCCCTATTGCTTTTCTGATAGATTTACTGCCGTAGCGTTTACGTATATTGTCCATTGCAAGGTAAAGATTTACCATTTCCGGAGTATCTTCAAACATATTGAGCTGTTGAACACCGCTTACAAGTTTACTAAAACGCACACCTATAAGGCGAATCAGCATTCTTCTTTTATATAATTTTTTAAATAGTTCTTTGCTTACATCCTGTATTATATGGTCGAAGGAAGTGTAGGGAATATGTTTTTGCATACTATGTGTGTCAAAATTGGCGTAGCGTATTTTTACACTAATGCATGAAGTCAGCTTCTCCTTTTTTCTCAGTTGGTATGAAAGTTTTTCCACCATTCCTATAAGTATCTCATTCATTCTGACAATATCTGTACTGTCCTGTTCAAAGGTTCTTTCCGTACTGATAGATTTTCTTTCTGAATATGGTTTAACAGGTGTGTTATCAATGCCATTGGCTTTTTTCCATATTATTATTCCGTTCTTGCCAAGTACGTTCTCAAGCATTTCTACCGGTATCTGACTTAAAATTCTAATGGTAGTAACTCCCATCGATCTGAGCAGGTGATATGTACGACTTCCAACCATGGGTATTTTTTTGATCGACAGAGGTGAAAGAAAGCTCATTATCAAAGCTTTTGGTATTTCAAGTTCTCCGTTTGGTTTAGATTCGGATGTTGCTATTTTGGAAACGGTTTTGTTAACTGAAAGTCCGAAAGAAATAGGAAGCCCGGTATTATCAATTATGCTTTTGCGTAGCTCTTTTGTCCATTGTAAACAACCAAAGAACCTGTCGAGCCCCGTAATATCAATATAATGTTCATCAATTGATGCCTTTTCATATACAGGAGCCTTTTCAGCAATAATATCAGTTACCATGTTAGAATATTTTGAGTACATATCCATATCTCCCCTTATTATTATTGCATCGTTGCATAGTTTTTTTGCCATCTTCATCGGCATGGCCGAACTTACTCCGTACTGCCGGGCTTCATAACTGCAGCTTGCCACAACGCCTCTGTCTGATGTTCCTCCTATAATAACAGGCTTTCCCATTAAATTGCTGTTTGTAAGCCTTTCCACAGAAACGAAAAAACTATCAAGGTCGAAATGTACTATGTGACGATTTTCGTCCATAATATTTGTTTGTATAAAAAATTACAATATCTTTGATTAATAATTAATCAAATTTGTGATTATAATATAATCATTGTTTGTTAAATAAAAAAATATATCATGTATTTTAGTTCAAATATTAAATTGTTGCGCAACAGAAAAGGGCGCACTCAGGATGATGTGTCAACTTTTCTTAGTATGAAAAGATCTACTTTAAGTGGATATGAGAATGAAGTGGCAGAGCCAAATTTTGAAACATTACTGGTTTTTTCAAAATATTTTCATGTTTCAATCGATACCTTAATTAAAATAGATCTTTCTCAGCAGTCGGAAAGCATGCTCTCTCAGATAGAACATGGATATGATGTTTATGTTAGCGGAGGAAAATTACGGGTTCTGGCAACAACTGTTGATGGTGAAAATAATGAAAACATTGAGCTTGTTCCTGAAAAAGCTAAGGCGGGATATAAAAGAGGTTTTGCTGATCCTGAATTTGTTGCAGAACTGCCTGTTTTTCAGCTTCCATTCCTGTCGAACGACAGAAAATACAGAACATTTCAGATAAGCGGCGACTCTATGCTGCCAATTCCACACGGATCATGGATAACATCTGAGTTTGTTCAAAACTGGAATTATATTAAAGATGGTTTTGCCTGTATTATTCTAACAGTTGATGAAGGCCTGGTATTTAAAGTTGTAGAAAACCGTATTAAAAAGAACAAAACCCTGCGTCTACATTCCTTAAATAAAATTTATGAACCCTTCGATATTCATGTAAATGAGATCAGGGAAATATGGAAATTCATCAATTATATAAGCTCTGAACTTCCCGATCCTTCAGTCCCTGAAGACCAGCTTGCAAGCACAGTAGCCAACCTTCTG
>JBHOTF010000056.1:0-15099 GCA_042584005.1 Bacteroidota bacterium | reverse complement strand
CCTGCCTTCTGAAAAGTTCTCAATATCCATTTCAAAATATAATTTGTTCTGATCACCACAATATGGTTCATGGAATTTGAAATAATATTTAGCTGCCTCAATATTTTCAATATTTATATCAAGATCATATAAACACAAGCATCTGCAAAGAGAATCATTTTCAAATTCCTGAATATTTATAGTGTCGCCAGATGTGGTTATTTCACAGTAAAGACCTTCAGGACAGCAATTAAATCCGGCATTAATGTGTTTTATTTGTAGTATTTTTGATTGAGGATCATAATTATATTCAATAATACTTTCATTGTTATTACTAACAGATTTTATGTTTGATGGCAAATTGTCTTTACAATCAGTATGAGATATTAATCTTCCAGTAATTGGCAATGTATTTTCCTCTTCTGAATCACATCCATTTACACAGAATATTATTAAGCAGAGTGTAATTATTTTTAATATTATTTTATTCATATAATAAACAAGAAATTGTAAAATAATATATAAAGATAGGAATTTATTGCTAACTAAACATTCCAAACTCTGGCCATTCTGGTCACTTTAGTCACTGCATATCATTTGTTTCTTATAAAATCAATCGACTGGTCAATTAGCATATTCAAATTATCTGGAAACCAATGTCCTATTGGTGGTGTGTCGATAAACTGGTATTGCATTCCATTTGTTTTATAAACATTGGCCATTTCGCGTTGATCTTTATATCTGGGATCCTTAGGATTAGTTATAATTGTTCCTCTGATATTTTTATCAATCATTTTTTTTACATGATTTTCAGAGAAATCTTCCGGTTTCGGAGGACTTAATATTATAAAACCGGCAATAGGGATATCGCTTCTTTGAATTGTTTCTAATGAAGCAATACCTCCTGATGAAAATCCTCCAATAATAATTTCATCAGTTTTTATTTTATACATACTATTAACTTTATTATATGCATCTGTAATTTCCCTGGCGGCAATATCCTTATCTTCCCATATATAACTTGTCATTGAGGCCAATTGAGAAGATTGTACAAATACCACTATAAACTCATTCTTCATCTTTTCTGATTTCCATAATTGTTTGAACCTTTCTATAAATGAGAATCCACCATGTAAAGCTAAAAATACAGGGTATTCTTTTTCTTGTGAAAATTCTTCAGGTTCAATTATTAATATTTCAGATTTAGATAATTTTTGTGCCTCTTTTCTAATAATTTCATTATTTTTCATAAAGTTCTTAAATGCCTTGGTCTCTTTAATATTTTTCCATTGTTCATCAGGAAAATAATAGTCATGATACCATATGCCATTTTTTTGTCCGTATAAAAGTGTGCTTATCACTTTTTTTTCTTTTCGCAAAATATTATAGCAAGTTGCAAGACTATGTGATATTATCTCCAAATTTTCAGGAAATTTGTCAATATGTTTTTCAAGAATAAGAGCTGTGTTTTCATAATCGCCTTGTCCTGATATTTTTACTACTTCAGCAGACATTTCCTCATATGTTGAAAATATTTTATTTGTATCCTGAGAATAAATAAATGAAGTAGCTGATACAAAAAATGAGCATATAATAATTGATATAATTTTTTTCATTATATAAATTTTAGGTTTTAAATCATTCAAATTTAATGAATTAAATACCATATTATTAATGGATTCCCTTGATTTATACGAGTAGCATTAGTCTTAAGACAAGTAACCCCAATAAGGCTACAAATGACAATAGCTTCTTAATTAAATGATTTCAGAAAGATTACAGGTTGTGTCCAGGCAGCTTCAAATTCATTATCTGAAATCGAGTTTTCCTTAAGTTTTGTAGAAATGATTTTAGCCCGGACAAATAATATATTATTGTCAAGTTTATATTCTGCATTAATGCCTTTTGATGTTTTTAAAATTCTTGGAGTTTCTTCATTTTTATAAGCGCCTATAAATTGTGTTGTATATTTAATTCCGGCTTGAGGCTCAATAGAAATTTTAAGTGTATTGTTTTGATAATTTATGTCCTGAAGAATAACACCTGACGAAGAATAAAACAATCCTTTTTCCATAGATTCTATTAAGTCAGGAGGCTTTAAGGATTTGGCTTTAACCATAATCCATCCTCTTCCCGGGTTAGCATATTCTTTTCCAAAACGCTTATAATTATGTGTATCATCAGATGCTAACCCAAATATTAAATCTTTGTTATTTTTTGAATATTCAATATTAATCATGTCCCACATATTTTCTGTATCAATATGTGTTGAATCACCTGAATTGTTCACTCTTGGATGACAATTATATACTTCGAAAAATCTGGCATTTTTCAGCTTTTTCATTTCATTATCGGAAAATGCATAGCCAAAATTAGGGTGATTAATTATTGATATTATTGGGAGACCTGTTTCTTTTCTTTGCTCTAAAACAGCGTCAATATTATTTTGTAAAACTTTGATAACGCTATTTCCTTTTTGGGGTACTATAAGCTTTTGAATATTTATAACATTTAGATGAATTGGTTTTTTATTGTAAGAATCGGATATTTCTTCCGATTGCAGAATGAGAAATTTATTTTCTTCTTCAAATATAGATTTAAGCTCCTGATAAGTTTTCAGTTTAATGGAATTGTTATATATTTTTTCTCCTTCTGAGAGAATATTATGGTCAGATAAACTAACAAAATTATAATCATTGTTTTTGTACCATTCTATTGTATTTTCAGGGAAATCGTCTCCATCGCTCCAGTACGAATGCATATGAAGGTTACCTTTATACCAGGAATAGTTTTGTTCTTCAATATATTTCTCTATTCTTGATTTTAGATTAATTGTTTTTTCAAAAATATCCTCTTCGTTCAAGGTGAATAGTTTTTTGTTGAGCATCAGTATTTTTCCATCAACAATAACAGTTTCAACAGAACTTGAATTAGTAGAATAAATAATAGTTGAATAATAATCGTAAATCGGAACATTGCTGGCATGCATTTTATTAATCAGTATTATATCGGCTCTTTTTCCAATTTCAACCGATCCTATAATATTTTCCATTCCTAATGCTTTTGCACCGTTAATAGTTATCATTCTAAGGGCGGTTTCAGCATCGATGGCTTCCGGATTATTTGTTACACCTTTATGTAATAGAGCTGCAAGTCTGACTTCTTCCAATAAATCTAGGTTATTATTACTGGCAGCTCCGTCGGTACCAATACAAACATTAATTCCAGAATCTATATATTTTTGTACAGGAGCTATTCCACTTGCCAGTTTAAGATTGCTTGAAGGATTATGTGAGATGCTTATGTTATTTTTTCTGAATATTTCTATATCATTATCGTTAAGCCATACACAATGGGCAGCTTTAACTGTATTATTAAACAAGCCTAAATTATATAAATATTCTGGCGGCCTTATACCATTCTCTTTAACAAAATCATCAACCTCTTTTGATGTTTCCGAAACATGTGTGGTTACAGCTACATTATACTTTGATGCAAGAGCACTTGACTTTTCCAGAGTTTCTTTACTGCACACATAAACAGAATGAGGTGTAACTGCAGGATGGATATGAGGATGATTTCTCCACTTCAGGATAAGTTTTTCTGCAATATCTAATGCTTCATCAGTATTTTTATAGCTGTTGGTAGGGAAGTCAAGAATTGTCTCGCCAATAACACCCCTTATTCCGCTTTTTTCTGTTTCCTTAGCTATTGTTTCGCTAAAAAAATAATTATCAATATATGTAGTTGTTCCCGACTGTATCATTTCCAGTAGTCCTAATTGTGTGCCAATCGAAACAGTTTCTTCAGAAAGAAACATTTTTTCTGCCGGCCATATATATTTATTAAGCCATATATCCAAGGGCAGATCATCGGCAATGCCACGGAAAATTGTCATAGGAATATGAGTATGACTGTTTATTAAGCCGGGTAACAATATTTGATTTTTAGCATCAATTGTATAGCCGTTAAATTGTGGGGGAGGCCCTTCTCCGATTTCTGTAATAATGTTATTATCAATAATCAGATATGCATTTTCAATAATATCTGATTCTTTATTCATAGTAATAATAGTGGCATTAAAAATCATTTTTTTATTAGAATCTGTTCCGTGAATTTTCCTTATTACAGAACAATTCATAAAACCTAATAAAAACAAAGCCAGTATTATTCTTCTGTGTAATAGCATTATACTTATATTTATTAATTAACTCCCTGCAATCGTTGAGATCTCTTTGTTTAGTTCAAAGTTAACTCCTTACAGTCTTTTAGATCCTTCCTCTAAGTTCCTAAAGTTATAAGATAGTTTTTATGTTTAAAAGTTTTTATATATTATTAATTATTTCTTTCTGTAAAACTTTTGGAAATAATTGACACAAACTCAGAGATATATAAATAGTTAGATTAATATCCGTATTAATAATTCAATATATAAATATATATATCGGTTGTATTTATTCAATAAGAAAATTATATTTGCAGAACCTTGACTTTTGTCATATAAGCTTTATGCCAAATGTATAATTAAGTGCTTTTATGCACAAATTAATGAATAGAAATAATATGCCCGAAAAAAGAACAGCTATCTATTTTATTGATACCACCAATGAAAATAATTATGACATAATTGATAATTCTGAAATTATCAGTTATGTGCAAAATAAACAGTTGGTAGCAGAAATATGGAGATCAGGCGATATAGCCATGAAAGATTCTGAGAAAATGGCCGGAATAATAAAAAACAAGAATATTCAACGTATTGTTATTGCCGGAGATAGCCCTGGAATTCATAAGAGCTTTTTTGCAAGAGCAATGAAGCTTGCAGGCAATATGGCTGAAGATGTTGTTTTAGCAGGATTCAGAGAACATAATATAATTAAATCATCTGATATTGATTTTGCGAAAGCTATAGTTTATTGTGCAATAAATAATGTTGATTATATCAAAGCCACCCAACCAACTACTTCTTCTGTAAACCCTGAAACACTGATAATAGGAGGTGGTATTGCAGGTGTTCAGGCTTCGCTCGAAATTGCTGATGCAGGAAATAAGGTATACCTTGTTGAAAGAACCGCCACTATAGGTGGTTATATGGCTACATTCGACAAAACTTTTCCCACACTCGATTGTGCAGCATGTATACTTACACCAAAAATGGGGGAGGTAGGCCAGCATGCTAATATTGATATGATGACTTATAGTGAGGTGAAAAATATAAGTGGTACACCTGGCAACTATAAAGCTACAATTCTAAAGAAGGCAAAGTTCGTAAATCCATATACATGTATAGGTTGTGGTACATGTTCTGAAAAATGCCCTGTAAAAGTAAAGAGTGAATTTGATTCAGGCACAACCATGAGGAAATCTGTTTATATACCTTTTCCACAGGCAGTGCCGAATAAATATGTTATAGATGCTGATACCTGCACCTATATTTTAAAACAAAAGTGTGGTGTATGCGCCAAAGTTTGTCCTGTTCCCGACTGTATTAATTACGAAGAGAAAGATGAGGAAATTGAAATTACAGTAGGTAATATTATTGTTGCAACAGGTTATAAACCTTTTGATGCTGCACGGGATGAAAGGTATGGATATGGTAAGTACCCCAATGTTCTTACTTCATTAGAATTTGAAAGGATGGTAAATGCTTCCGGCTCAACCGGTGGTAATATTTATTTTAGGACACAAGATAAAAAAGGCAACTGGCTTCTTCAGCCTGATGGAGAAAATCCTAAAAGTGTAGCTCTTATACATTGTGTAGGAAGCAGGGATGAAAATTTTAATAAATACTGTTCAAAAGTTTGTTGTATGTATTCATTAAAACTTGCTCATCTTATTGTTGAAAAACTTCCAAATACTAAGGTTTACGAATATTATATTGATATTCGGGCATTCGGTAAAGGCTATGAAGAATTTTATAAAAGAATTGACGAAGAAGGAGTAAATATTATTCGTGGCCGTACTGCAAAGGTAGATGAGAAGGATGGAAAACTGCATTTAAGAGGTGAAGATATCATAGGTGGCAATCTTATTGAACAAGAAATTGATATGGTTGTTCTTGCTGTTGGCCTCGAAGCCAGAGATGATGCAAAAAAGCTTGCTGATATGCTTGGGATCTCACAGTCGGACGATGGCTGGTTTGTAGAAGCAGATTATATCAGTGATCCCACAGCTACTCTTAATGGTGGTATTTCCATTGCTGGAGTGTGCCAGGGGCCAAAAGATATCCCCGATACTGTTGCACAGGCTTCTGCTACTGCATCAAGAGTAATACAAAGTATTATGCAGGGAAAAATAAACAATAATAGAAAAGATATTTCTCTTTCTGATATAGAACAAAATATTTTGAAACTCTCTTAATTAATGAGATAATATGATTGAACGCGTAGATGCAAATCTTGTAACTGAATTTGAAAAGTTTGGAAAAAGTAATTGGAACGATTGTTTCCATTGCGGGAATTGTACAGGGGCCTGTCCTCTAACCGAACAACATTTTTTGTTTCCAAGAAAAAGTTACAATGAAATTCAGATGGGTCTGAAAGACTCACTAGCATCGAGTATTGAACCATGGCTTTGTTATTATTGCGGTGATTGTTCTGAAAAATGCCCAAGAGATGCTAATCCGGCTGAAACAATGATGATATTACGCCGGTACCTGACATCGGTTTATGACTGGACAGGTTTATCAAAAAAGTTTTATACCTCACACTGGTGGGAATATATAGCCATACTTTTTATTGGAGCTATAGTAACCCTTTTACTTGGTGTAATAAATCCCAATGGAATTGTTACAGAACTAAATAGCAATGGTGGTGTAAAAATAAATGAGATGTTTCCGGTACACTGGGTTCATATTGGTGATACAATAATGGCTCTTACTATAGGAATTTTACTGGTCTCAAACCTTTTCAGAATGTGGTATTTTGTAATACTGCGCGATAAATCGGTTAAAATACCAATCAGTGCCTATATTAAAGGAGTAAAAGAACTGGCGATTCATTTTGCCACTCAAAAGAGGTTCAATAAATGTGATGATAAAAAATATTGGGGAGCCCATTGGATACTTATGACAGCATATTCTACCATGTTGGTAATCATAATTTTTTTCCTTCCCTGGTTTCAAACTGAAGATATTAATGCCTGGTATCATCCTCAGAGATTATTTGGATATTATGCAACCTTTGGCCTGTTTCTCGGATTGATATATTTTTTCATAGGAAGAATTAAAAAAGAAAGGCAAATGTTTAAATACTCTCATCTGAGTGACTGGCTGTTTATAATTCTTCTCTTTTTGTCAACACTAACAGGTATTTTATTACACATATTCAGATTAAGCGGATTAGCTGCGGAAACTTATTATATGTATATTATTCATATGGCTATTCTGGTTCCTATGCTTGTAATTGAAGTGCCATTTTCAAAATGGTCGCACCTGGCATACAGGCCGTTTACTGTATATTTTTCATTACTTAAAAAATCGGCACTTATTAAAAAAAATACAAAAAACTAAAACAGACAAAGCAATAGTAAGATGGAAAAACCAAGAATAGGTGTTTATGTTTGCTGGTGTGGTAATAACATTGCCAAGATGGTTGATGTTGTAAATGTTGCACAGGAATTAAAAGAACTGCCAAATGTGGTGATCTCAAAAGATTACAAATATATGTGTTCCGATCCCGGGCAGGATTTGATAATTAATGATATAAAGGACTTTAAATTAAACAGGATTGTGGTTTCTGCCTGTTCACCAAGGATTCACGAAAATACTTTCAGAAATACCTTAAAGAAGGCAGGACTAAATCCTTATATGGTACAGATGGCTAATATCCGGGAACATGCCTCATGGGTACATACCGATAAGCCTATCACAACAAAAAAAGCCAAAGCTCTTGTCACCGCTGCAATTAATCGTATTAATTATCATGTGCCTCTTGATGAGCGGCTGGTCGATATTAATCCGGCAACACTGGTTATTGGTGCCGGTATTTCCGGAATGACTGCAGCACTTGAAATTGCCGATGCCGGTAAAAAAGTTTATCTCATAGAAAATTCGGATAAACCCGGAGGAGTGACCGCCAATGTTGATCTTACATTCCCATATTTTAACAGTGCAAAAGGAAAGGTTGATAGCCTTATTAAGAGAGTAAATGAAAATGAAAACATTGAACTTTTTACTGAAACAGAAGTTGATAATGTTACAGGATATATAGGGAATTTTGAAACTATTTTATCACTAAAAAATGAAAAGGAAGCCAAACTTACTTTTGGAAATATTATTATAGCAATAGGCCTTAAACCCTGGGATCCTACCCCTATGAAAAATTATGGATATGGTAAATTGCCTGATGTAATAACTTCTGTAGAATTTGAAAAAATGTTATTATCAGGAAATATTACAAAAAAAGATGGTAGTATTCCTAAAAATATAGCAATTATTCATTGTGTTGGCAGCCGAAATAAGGATTATCATAAATATTGTTCCCGCACTTGTTGTACTACTGCATTAAAATATGCCAATCAATTAAGATCAGTCTTTCCCGAGTCAAATATATATGAGTTATATGCAGATATGAGATCCATGTCGAAAGGTTGTGAAGAACTATATGCTCAAACATCAAAAAAGAAAATTATGTTTATGATGTTCGATCAGGAAAATGATCTTCCGGTAATTAGAAAGGCTGAAGCAAAAGACAATTGCGAAATGATCATTGAGTTGAATGAGCAAAAAACCAGAAAGTCAGTTGAAATACCTGCCGATATGGTTATTTTAATGACCAGCGTTGAAGCACAGGATACTGCAAAAAAAATATCTCATTCTGCCGGAATTAGTCTGTGTTCAGACATTTTCTTTATTGAGAAACATCCAAAGCTTGATCCTGTGGCAACTACCACCGGTGGAGTTTATATTGTTGGTGCCTGTCAGGGCCCCAAAGGTATTCCCGATTCAGTTTCTCAAAGCATGGCTGCTTCTGCCCGTATTCTTGGTGTAATTAATAAGGGTAAAGCCTCTGTTGAAGTAACAACTGCCTATGTTGAGAATTTCCGATGCTGTGCATGTAAAATGTGTATTAGTTGTTGTCCGTATACAGCAATTGGTTTTGATGAAGAAAAGAATGTATCGGTTGTTAATGAAGTATTGTGTCAGGGATGCGGCACATGTGTTGCTTTGTGTCGTCCTAAAGCAATTAATATCAAAGGATGTTCACATGAACAAATGACGGCAGAGATTAACGCATTATTATTGAGTGATTAAATTATTGGAACTATGTCAGAATTTCAACCAAAAATAGTAGCATTTGTATGTACATGGTGTACATATGCAGGGGCCGATCTTGCCGGAACAAGCCGGATGAAATATCAACCGAATGTGAAAATTGTTCGTTTTCCATGTACCGGCAGAATTGATTTTATGTATTTGCTTAAATCTTTTACTAATGGTGCAGATGGTGTAATTGTTTCAGGATGTCATCCTAACGATTGCCATTATGTATCTGGTAATTTTCATGCAAGAAGACGTTGGATAGTTTTTAGAGAATTAGTCGATTTTTTGGGAATGGACACCAATCGTTTGTGTTTTTCATGGGTTTCTGCCGCAGAAGGCGCCCAGTGGGCCGAGATAGTAAATAACTTTACTGACGAGGTTCGCGAATTAGGCCCTTATACATCGTATAAAGAATTGGCCGAACAGGAAAAAAGTGATTCAGTTTTATAATTGTTATTTAAAAACAGATGATAGATAATATAAAAAATAAAGCAAAAAATCTTTTGGAAAACGGTGATGTTCAAATAGTCATTGGATATGCTGAAGGCCCGGATGATAGTATTATTGCTCATTTTGCATTTAAAGCAGAGGATGTAGAAAAGTTTATTTTTAACGAAGCTTGTGTGCAAAATCTAAGTGTATATTTAGTAAAATCAGAAATTAAAAAGATTGGCAAAGCATGCATTATTGCACATGTGCCGGCTATGAGGTCAATTCTTCAAATAGCTTCGGAAAATCAGATAAAAGAAGATAATTTAATAGTATTAGGTATAAGTTCTGATAATAAATTATTGGAATTTAAAGGCTTCAAAGATATTGAGACATATATTGCTACAGCTAATTTTGATTTTTCTGAAGAAGATAAAAATCTGCTGAAAAAGCTCGATGAAAAAACTGCCGAAGAACGCAGGGTTTACTGGAATAGCCAGTTCTCAAAATGTATTAAGTGTTATGCTTGCCGCGCTGCTTGTCCGAAATGTTATTGTACCCGTTGCCAGGTTGAATTTAATACTCCCCAGTTAATTACAGTTGAGGCTACACCTATGGGGAATCTTGAATGGCATGTGATGCGGGCAATGCATCTGGCTGGCAGATGTGTTAATTGCGGCGATTGTGGCCGTGCATGCCCAATGAGTATTCCTATTCATTTACTGAATTTTAAAACTGTTGAAACAGTAAAGGATAAATTTGATGTTACTGCAGGAACTAGTGCTGAACTCGATTCTGTTATGTCGAATTACAAACCTGATGATAAAGAGAACTTTATAAAACACGGATTATAAAGAATATTTTATAAAATAGATTATGAATATTGAAAAAAAGTTAATTACTAAATCATCGCTTGGACAATTAGTCTCAAAGATGAGCAAGGAAGAAAAGTCTATTTATGCTCCGGTAAAAAAAGATAATATAGTAGATTTTGGTTTGATTAGCTCATTGGAGGAAAAAACTGATGATTATATCACTACAGTTCAATCGGCGAAATCAATAGTGTTTCCAAGAGTAGAGAAATTGTTCGATATAAATGGAACACAAATTAATGTAAGCCTGAAAAATAAGAATTTTTCTGAGATTCCGGAAGTAGTATTGATAGGTACACGCCCCTGTGATGCCAGTGGGTTTGGCATATTACATACTATCTTTGGCGGAGATCTTGATGATAATATTTTCAGTACACGCCTTAAAAAGACAACGATAATTAGTATTGCATGTAATAAAAGTGACAATAATTGTTTTTGTACCTCTGTAAATGGTAATCCTGGAAATACAAACGGCAGTGATATTTTACTTACACAAATAGAGAATGATAATTACCTGGCAGAGATAATTACTGAGAAGGGCAGGGCTATTGTTGAAAAATATCCCGACTTATTTGATACAGAAGCTGATGTAAATAAAGAAAAATATATTGCTGATGTAGCTATTGCATTTGATATAGATAAAGTTCTTGGAAAAATTTCCCCGAAGTTTGATGATAAATTATGGTTTGAACAATCATTACGTTGTATAGGATGTGGCAGTTGTGCATATGTTTGTCCTACATGCGGATGTTTTGATATCCAGGATGTGTATCAGGGATATGGCGGACAACGAAACCGAAGCTGGGATTCATGTGGTTTTGATTTGTTTACACTGCATGCTTCAGGACATAACCCAAGAAGTGTTCAAAGTCAGCGATGGAGGCAAAGGCTAATGCATAAATTTCAGTATATGTTTGAAAGTGATAATGTAATTGGCTGTGTAGGATGCGGTAGATGTTCAAAATCCTGTTCAGTGAATATGAATCTGAAGGATCATTTAATTAACCTTGAAAGAAAATTTTAGTATGAGCGACCAAAACTTATATTTGCCTAACCTTATGCGTATTGAAAAGGTTACTGATGAGGCACCACTAGTTAAAACTTTTCGTCTTAAATTTTTGGATGAAAAACTACAAAAGGAATTTTCTTTTAAAACCGGACAATTCGGTGAATATTCTTCCATAGGCGATGGGGAATCAACATTCTGTATTGCATCCTCTCCAACAAATGAAGATTATATTGAATGCACATTTCGTGAAACAGGCAAAGTCACATCTGCCCTGTCGATGAAAGATGAAGGCGATACAATAGGTTTTCGCGGGCCATATGGTAATCACTTTCCAATAAATGAATGGAAAGATAAGAATCTGCTTTTTATCGCAGGCGGTATTGCATTGCCTCCAATGCGAAGCGTAATCTGGAATTGTCTTGACCTTAGAGATAATTATAAGAATGTAACTATAATCTACGGTGCTAAAACCGTTGAAGATCTTGTTTATAAACATGAACTCAAAGAATGGGAAGAGCGAGCAGATGTAAATCTGGTTACTACAGTTGATCCTGGAGGAGAAACACCCGACTGGAAAGGAAAATCAGGTTTTGTACCTACTGTACTTGATGAAGTTGCACCATCAAGTGAAAATACCATTGCTATAGTTTGTGGGCCTCCGATAATGATAAAATTTACTTTTCCTGTACTCCAAAAACTGGGATTTACTCCTGAAAATATATATACAACTCTCGAAAACAGAATGAAATGCGGATTTGGTAAATGTGGCAGATGTAATGTGGGAAATGTATTTGTATGTAAAGACGGTCCTGTTTTTACGCAAAAGCAACTGAATGCTTTGCCTCCGGAATATTAATAAGTATTTGTTAGAACGCTCTTATCGCTCTGACTCTGCATAATGTAGATTTTGGATAATAAAAAGACCTTCCAGTATCGAAATTCAAAGCGTATGCATTAGAACCATCAAATTCTGTGGAACTCCAGTATTTTCCCTCTACAACTTGTACATATGATGTTCGTATTCCGTATGTATTAGTAACATCAGCATCATTATCCAGAATGTTGCTTATTATTCTTGCAGCATTAAATAATTCGTGTAATTCCCAGTTGGATGGTAAATACCAATCAGTATAAGTTCCATTTACGAATACTTCACATTGTTCAGCAGCACCACTGGAACTAACACCGGTTATAGCTGTAGAATTTGATGATCCGTCATATTGACTTTGAGCATTGGAGCCGATAAGAGTAGTTGCTAAATTACTCCATTGAAATCCACTATTATTATCAAGATCTTTAAGACTAACAATCAGTCCGTTATTTCCAGTATGGTCAACATAAAATACTATTCCGCCTCCATAAAGTTCACCTACATAATGTGAGCCTGGAGCAGCTGTTGCCTGCCATGATGCATTTCCATCTGCATCTGATGTTAGTACTTTACCTGCAGCAGGAGTACCTGAGGTAACTTTCAATGTGGTAAATACTGCTGAAGAGGGTGTTGTACTGCCAATTGCACCTGGAGTAGCCCATATAGTATTAATACCGAGATTGGTTCTTGCAGTAGCAGCATTAGTAAGATCTGAAAGATTATTTGCAGCTAAAAGATTACCTGTTCCACTGTTTATTGTCAACCACGAAACAACTCCATTACCATCTGTGCTAAGTACCTGACCTGCAGTTCCCCCACTACCTGCGGGTTTTAATGTAATTACTCCGTTGGCTGATAAAGAAGTAAAAAAGCTACTGGAAGGAGTATTGCTTCCAATAATACCAGGGCTTCCCCATATATTACCAACAGTTGAGATATTTGAAGAACCGGCCCAGGTTGAAAGAGCAGTGTTTTCAACATTACCTAAACTAAGATGAGATTTTATTGATTCATAATTTGATGATTCAAGTAATGTTTGAACATTTGGACTAGGAGTGATAGCAGCATATATAGAAAGATCATGATCGTAACTTTGAACGTCTATTCCTATTGCAAGTCCCAGGTTCGATCTGGCAATAGCATAATTTCCGAGATCAGTAAGATTGTTCGACGAAATAAGGTAGTTTGTACCTGTTCCACCGCCCCCATCCAATACCTGCCATGAAGCATTACCATCTTCATCTGAAGTAAGAACTCTTCCGGCAGCCTGATTTCCATCAACCAATTTAAAACCACCCACTACATGTAAATCATTATCAGGATCATTCGTCCCAATACCAATATATCCATTGTCGAAAATATTTCCTTTTATCATTGATGATCCATTCCATTTAGGAATGAAATTAGTTGTATTTGCACCAATAAGAGAACTTCCTCCTGAGGGCAGAGTAATGGAATTGCCATTTGAGATTGTAAGAATTGACCCTGTAAGAGATAATGTTTGATATGATGAATTTCCACCACTACCACTACTTTCAGCATATATTGCATATGGGACTGATAATAATTCTGTGACACTGGAAATACTATAGTTTAATCCATTCTCAGGATCAAGTTCAACTTGTAATTTTATAGATCCACCAGCCCAGTTTATATCTGAAAAATTGTACAGTATCGGAGAACCCTTGCCTATTTTTAATGTTACTAAACCAAATTTATTTGTTGTAGCAATATGAGTTTCTGTATAAATAGGTGTTTGAACCTGAATAAGAGTTACTCTGAAAGAAACAGATTGGTATTCTAAGACATTTCCTTCTGCATCTCGTATAACAGCCTGATAACTAAAGGCATCCGGGGCCTGTGCTGATGCAGTATTACCAGCTAATATGAGAAAAAATATAATAAAAGCACTGTATAAATATTTCATTATTTATAAATTATTTCGAAATCAAAAACAACTGTATATATCCCTTTGCCTGCAAAACTAGTAATTTAGCGAATATACTACAAACAAATTGATAATAATTGCAACACCAAATCTTTCTTTTAACAGATTTATTCACATAAATTTCTGGGGATCTGGGGATCTGGGATCTGGGGTCTGGGGTTTGGGGTCTGAGGTATGGGAATTAGTTAAGTGGTGTATTGGTGTATTGGTTAAGTGGTCTAAAATCCAACTTCATGAGCAATTTCCTGCATTGCTTTAATTGAAATTTGATAAAACTCACTTTTATCAAGGCCGGTTTTATCAATATCATTAATAAGCTCCCTGCTTACATTTGCAGCAAAGGCTTTTGATTTGAATTTTTTATTTAAGGAACTGGATTTCATATCTTGCATTTTCTCAGGTCTCATAAGTGCATATGCAGTAATAAGGCCGGTAATATTTTCAGCAGCAGAAAGTGCAAACTCCAATTTTGATTCCCTCATAATACCAGCCACACCCAAAGATTCAACATGCGATTTAATAGCCCTGAACATAACAGGAATATCATATCCTTCCTCTTTAAGAATCTCTATTGTTCTAATTCCATGAGTTTGTATATCACCTCCTGTTTCATCCATATCAAGATCATGCAAAAGGCCTGTAATTCCCCAAAAGTTTTCATCTTCACCAAAATATTTTGCCAGAGCTCTCATAATTACCTCAGTTTCCCTGGAATGATATTTCAGATAT
>JBHOTF010000055.1:0-15338 GCA_042584005.1 Bacteroidota bacterium | reverse complement strand
TCAGCCTTATGTATGAGCCAAGGTTTTATAGAGAAAATATGGGTCATGATCGTTTCAAGTCATTCAGGGTTTGCTGTATGGAGACCGATCTTTGGATTGGTATAAATAAAAAAAGCTACCTGGCTGAAATGGAAGGATACATATATGAAAAGATCAAAGAATTACGATTACAGGTAGAATTGTATTTAAAAAATGACCCTAAATTTTTTCATAGTTTTTCTCCGGTGAAAGCACTAAAAAATGCACCTAAAATATGCAAAGATATGGCTGGTGCATCTGAAAAGGCCGGAATTGGTCCAAAAAGTTCTGTTGCAGGCGCATTTTCTGAATATGTAGGAAAAGAAATTGAAAAAAAATATTCTCCGGAAGAAATTGTTATTGAAAATGGTGGAGATATATATATGAAAACTAATAGAGAATTATTGCTTTCTGTATATGCCGGAGATTCACCACTTTCCGGAAAAGTTGGAATAAAAATTCCTTTGGAATATTCTCCTTTAGGAGTATGTACGTCATCAGGGACTGTTGGCCATTCAGAAAGTTTTGGAAAGGCCGACGCATTAATGCTGGCATGTAAAAATACAATGCTGGCTGATGCACTGGCCACTGCATTTGGAAATAAAATAAAGTCGGAGGGTGATATTAATCCAGTATTGGAAGAAATAAATCAAATCCCTGAAGTTTTGTCTGCTTTGATAATCAAAAATGATAAAATGGGGATTTCCGGAAAATTTGAATTGACAATATTTGAATAATTAAAGCTTAAATGGTGGTTTGGATATTTAATATTAATTATTATACAGCAAACTTTAATACTGAAATTAATGCTTTTGACAAGAGTAAAACCTATCTTATTTATTGTGGTGTAGGTGGACGAAGTGCACAAGCTATTAATTATATGAATAATAATGGATTTGTTGAGGTTTACAATATGCTTGGTGGAATTAACCAATGGATAAATAGTGGATTTCCTATTGTTATCTCTACATCTTCTACCTCAATAATAATTGACAAGAATAATATAAATATATATCCGAATCCCAGCGATAATTATATAAATATTAGTTTTAAAAATGAAATAAATCATAAGCTTGATTTGCATATTTTAAATTCCCTGGGAGAAATGGTATTAAGAAAGAATTATTATAATATTTCAATGAATACAAGAATAGATTTGTCCGGATTAATGCCAGGTATTTACTTTGTTAAAATACAGATACAAAATAGTATGTTTGTTAAACGGCTAATATTGAATTAAGCAAGAAACTTCTATCATAATAAAAACTTTATCGGATTTTTGCACCAAGTTCATTTTCAAATGCTTTTTGAAGTTTATTCATTATTTTATCGATCTGCTTGTCGGTAAGTGTTCTTTTGTAATCCTGAATAATGAAACTTACAGCATATGATTTTTTATCTTTTCCGATTTTATCATCTTCAAAAACATCAAACAGATCAACCTTTTTCAGTAAATATTTTTCAGTATTAAAAGCAATCTTTTTTATAGATTCAAAACTAACATTTTTATCAATTAGTAAGGCCAGGTCACGTTTTACTTCAGGAAATTTTGGAATGGCATTATAATTGATTTTCAGATTTATTTTTTTCAATAAGGTATCCCAGTGTATATTAGCATAATACACAATCTGCTCAATATCAAATTTTTCCAGAATATTTGTATTTATAATACCAAACTCTGCAATAGTATCGGAACTGATTTTTAAACTAAGCCCGGTACTGATAATTTCATTATTAATCTTTTCTTCATTAATGATATTGAGATTAATACCAAGCCTGGAAATTATATTTTCAACATATGCTTTTATCTCAAAGAAACTTGAATCACCAGGATTATTATCCCAGTTTTTACCTGATTTTAAACCTGTAATAAATAATGCCAGATGTTTTTCTTCATCATATTTTTTTAAAGGATCAGGAGCATCAGATTTTTTATTAAAATAATAACAATTACCAAATTCATATAGCTTAAGATCCTTATTTTTTCTGTTTATATTATATGAAATTGATTCTAAGCCGCCAAAAATTAAACTTTGTCTCATTCCATCAAGATCTGAACTTAACGGATTTGCAATTTTTACACTATTATCATCCGGGAAACATTTAAGTTCCTTATAATAAGATGATTTAGTGAGAGAATTCGACATTATTTCACTAAACCCACCACCTGATAGCATATTGGAAATAACATTCTGAACATTCTCAGGATCGGGTTTAGGATAATAGATTATTGTCGATTTTACATCATTTGAGATCTTAATATTATTATAACCATATATTCTGAGGATTTCTTCTATAACATCAGCTTCTCTGGTTACATCAACTCTATAACTGGGAATTATAAGCTCCAGTCCTGTTTCTTCTTCATTAATTATCTCAATATCGAGAGACTCAAGAATGTTCTTTATTTTCTTCGGTTCAATATGATTGCCGGTTAACCTGTCAACATGAGAATAGGACAAATTGATTCTACATTTTTCTATTTTTTCAGGATAGATATCTGTTATGTCAGATGAAATTTTACCTCCTGCAATTTCTTTAATTAATAATGCGGCTCTTTTAAGTGCATATAAGGTATTGTTAGGATCAACACCTCTCTCAAAACGAAAAGAAGCATCGGTATTAAATAAATGTCTTTTTGCTGATTTTCTGATAGAAACTGGGTTGAAATAAGCTGATTCCAGAAAAATATCTTTTGTATTATTTGATACGCCAGAGTTTATTCCACCAAAAACCCCTCCAATGCACATACCTCCTTTAGAGTCACATATCATCAAATCTTCTGCAGAAAGAATGATTTCTTCCTCGTCAAGAGTAATAAATTTACTTCCTTCAGGAAGTGTTTTAACAATAATTTTTCCGCCATTTATAAGGTCTGCATCAAAAGCATGAAGCGGTTGTCCCGTTTCATGCAAAACAAAATTTGTTATATCGACAATATTATTAATTGGGCGTAAGCCAATAGAGTTCAATCGTGTTTTTAACCAATCCGGAGATTCTTTTACTTTTAAATCTGTTATAGTTATACCTGTATATCTGGGGCAAGCCTTTGTATTTTCAACGCTAACTTCTATTGATCTGTCAGAATTATCCTTTTGGAATTCTTTTATTGAGGGAATCTGAAGTTTAATATCTTCAAATTGTCTGAAATATGCCACCACATCACGGGCACAACCTATATGCGAAGCTCCGTCAATTCTGTTGGGTGTTAATCCAATTTCAAAAATTGTATCATTCTCAACTTTATAATAATCCTTCACCAGAGAACCAACAACAGCTTTCTTATCGAGTACAATAATTCCTTCATGCATGGTGCCAAGTCCAACTTCATCTTCAGAACAAATCATACCCTCAGACAATTCACCGCGTATTTTAGTTCTTTTTATTTTAAAACTGTTTTCGCCCATAAATAAAACTGTATCAACAGGAGCAACAATAACTTTTTGTCCTTTTGCAACATTCGGGGCACCACAAACAATTGAAAGAAGTTCTTCTTTTCCTATATC
This sequence comes from Bacteroidota bacterium, assembly GCA_042584005.1. GTDB lineage: Bacteria > Bacteroidota > Bacteroidia > Bacteroidales > JBHOTF01 > JBHOTF01. The sequence goes on along the minus strand of JBHOTF010000055.1, from coordinate 11,814 downwards.
AACAGTGTTTAAGCTCAATTTATCTGCATTTGGGTGCTGTATGCAGCTTTTTACTTCACCAATTATTAATCCTTCAAGTCCACCTTTAATAGATTGAAAACTTTCTGTGCCTTCTACCTCTAAGCCTGTATTAGTAAGGACTTCACCTAATGCTTCAGGTCTAATATCCTTATTGAAGTATTCTTTTAACCAGTTATATGATATCTTCATGAGCGTTGTTTAATTATAATTGATTGGCTAAAATAAGGAATTAATTGGAATTTTACCTGAGGATTTACCATAGTTATTGATACAATATATTCTTAAATAAGGAGGTTTATTTATGTATATTTGTGTCGTAAAAAAATAATATAGTGCAAAAGAAAAAACGACCACTTATACTAATAAGTAATGATGACGGCATACAAGCGAGGGGAATAAATGTTCTTACTAAAGTAGCTATTAAGTATGGAGATGTGTTAGTAGTAGCTCCTGATGGAGGAAGATCGGGGGCATCACATTCAGTAAGCCTTTCATCATGTATCAGACTGAATAAAATCAGTGAAGAAGAAAATCTTTGCAGATATATAAGTACTGGTACTCCTGCTGATTGTATAAAACTTGCAGTTAACCAGATACTTGATGAAAAACCTGATATTATTTTGTCAGGAATAAATCATGGTTCAAATTCTTCAGTCAGTGTGTTTTATTCCGGGACTATGGCTGCAGTAATTGAAGGATGTATGAATGGAATACCTTCAGTAGGATTCTCAGTAGATGATCATTCAGCAAATGCTGACATGTCTGTTGCTGAAGAATATGTTCATGAAGTAATTCAGAATTTATTAAAATCAGGACTTCCAAAAGGAGCCTGTTTAAATATCAATTTTCCTTCGGTTTCATCAGATGAAATAAAAGGTGTAAAGATATGCAGACAAACACAAGGAGTTTGGAAAGAAGAATTTGAAACAAGAAAAGATCCATACGGTAATGATTATTATTGGTTAACCGGTGAGTTTAACAATAATGAACCTGAAAGCCGGGAAACCGACGATTGGGCTTTGAAGAATAATTATATTGCTGTTGTTCCGGTGTCTGTTGATCTTACAAATCATAAAGCAATTCCGGAATTAAAGAAATGGGATTTTTTAATTAATGGCACAAAATGAATAAACAAAAAACACGAACTAACTCTTTATTAACCGGCCTTATTTCAGGTTTGTTTTTACCAATCTTTTCATTATCGATATTTTGGCTGGTAAAATATTCTGATTTGAAACTTGGGGAATTTCTAAATTTTTTCTTCGATCTCAAGATTTTAACACATTTGATAAGCCTTTGCGCTTTACCAAATTTGCTCATATTTTTTATTTTTATGTGGCGTAATTTATTGCTTTCGGCAAGAGGTGTAATTATGGCTACATTCTTTATCGTTGCAATTGTTTTGATTGTTAGATTTCTTTGAAATGAAAATGACTAAACTGTTTCTAAAATTATTTCGCTTAATTAAGGCCTTATTATGAAGTATTATATTATTTCCGGTGAAGCATCAGGCGATTTGCATGGATCGAATTTAATAAAAGAATTATCATTTCTTGATGAAAAAGCTGAGTATAGAGTATGGGGTGGTGATCTAATGCAAGAGCAAGGTGCTGAGGTTGTTAAGCATTATCGTGACTTAGCTTTCATGGGATTTATTGAAGTAGTTCAGAACCTGGGAACAATAATGAAGAATATTTCTTTCTGTAAATCTGATATTCTTTCATATAATCCGGATGTTGTTATTTTTATCGATTACCCGGGATTTAATCTTAAAATAGCTGAGTTTGCAAAAAAAGCAGGATTTAAAGTTTTTTATTATATATCACCAAGCTTATGGGCATGGAATAAGTCGAGAATAAAAATAATAAGAAAATATATCGACAGGATGTTTGTTATCCTTCCTTTTGAAAAACCCTTTTACAAAGAATTAAATTATGAAGTGGACTTTGTTGGACATCCTTTGCTCGACAGCCTTACTAAGTTAAAAGGTGATTTTAAGGAATTCTGTTCTGAAAATGGACTTAGTGAAAAAAAGATAATAGCCATTTTGCCGGGAAGCAGAAAACAGGAATTAAAAAGGATGTTACCTGTTATGCTTAGCCTTTGTGAATATTATTCAGAATATCAATTTGTTATAGGCGGTGCTCCGGGCCTTGAGGCTGATTTATATGCTTCTTATTTTAAAGAGAATAAGCTGCCTGTGATATTTGAACAAACACAAAGATTATTAGCAAATGCTACAGCTGCTGTTGTTACTTCGGGAACGGCAACCCTGGAGGCCGCATTATTCAAAGTGCCGGAAGTTGTATGCTATAAAGGTGGTGCAATTTCATACATTATTGCCAAAATGCTTGCAAAAGTTGATTATATATCTTTGCCAAACCTTATTATGGAGAAGGAGATTGTGAAGGAGTTGATACAGAAAACAATGACATTGAAAAATGTAAAAAAAGAATTAGATAATATATTATATAACAAAAGTTATTATTCCGGGATGATCAGTAATTTTGATCTGCTTGAGGAAAAGCTTGGAGGCAAGGGAGCTTCAAAAAAAACAGCAGAAAAAATAATAGCATACCTTTAATGCTTTCAATAATTAAAAAATAATATATTTTTGTACGAACTTGGAAGGCTAATCAAATAGAGTATTAATAATTATTACAGGCTGGATTTAATTAACAAAGTATTTAATGTTTACACTTATAAAAAGAGAAATCAGTAGTTTTTTTAGCTCAATAATTGGCTATATAGTAATTATTGTTTTTCTTGTTACTAACTTTCTGTTTATCTGGGCTATACCAGGTGAGTTTAATGTTCTTAGTAATGGTTATTCAGATGTAAGTACTTTATTTTTTATTGCTCCCTGGTTGTTTTTATTTCTTGTTCCTGCTGTTACAATGCGTCTTTTTGCTGAAGAAAAACGCCTTGGTACAATAGAGTTATTATTAACAAGACCATTGTCGGATATTCAAATAGTTTTTGCAAAATATATTGCAGGACTTGCGTTGGTATTGTTTTCCTTATTGCCTACCATAACATACTATGTTTCAGTTTATTTGTTAGGCGATCCGGTTGGAAATATTGACTCTGGTGGTTTTTGGGGTTCTTATGTAGGATTATTTTTTCTTGCTGGTATATATGTTTCAATAGGAGTTTTTGCATCATCATTAACGAAAAATCAGGTTGTTTCTTTCATATTTTCTATAGTGCTGTGTTTTGTATTTTATGTTGGTTTTGATACAATTAGCAAAATGGGCATGTTTTCATCAATTGAGAATGTTATAGTGGGATTAGGAATAACCGATCATTATCAATCAATGAGCCGTGGGGTTCTGGATTCCCGCGATGTTTTATATTTTCTTGGAGTAATTACAATTTTTATTTTTGGAACTAAGCTTGTTCTGGAAAGTAGAAAATGGTAATAAATAATTTAATAATTAGAATTCTTTTTCTGTGAAACGAAAAGATATTAAAAAACAAAACATAATTGAATTTGCCCTGGTTTTTGCTATTATTGTGATTATCTGGACCATTTCATCATTTGTTTCAACACGTGTCGACCTGACATCGGAAAAAAGATATACATTAGCAAAAACTACCAAGGATTATCTTAAAGGACTGGAAAATATAGTTTATGTAAAAGTTTATTTAGAAAGCGATCATTTGCCAGCCGGTTTAAATAAACTGCAACGCTCAGTTAAAGAACTACTTGATGAATTTCGTGTTCATTCGAAAGAAATGATAGAGTATAGTTTCATAAATCCTACAGAAAGCCCCGATCAGACCACTACTAATGAAATAGTTAAGCAATTAATGGAATATGGTATTGAGCCTTTTGATCTAAATGAAAAAGATGATGAAGGCGGTCAATCGGTTCGTAGAGTTTTTCCAGGTGCATTATTAACCTATCGTGCACACGGCCAGGAATATCAGCAGGTTGTTAATTTTTACAAAGAAAAACTCGGATATAGTGTTGAACAAACACTGAATCTTTCTATTGAAAGTCTGGAGTATGAATTTATTACAGCTATCAGAAAAATTTCAAAAGAGGCGGTAGATAAAATTGCTTTTATTGAAGGCAATGGGGAACTTGGTGAAATGTATGTAGATAATATAACCAGGGCATTGGAGGAGTTTTACCTTGTTGACAGAATTGCTATTGATGGCCAGTTGAATAGTTTAAGGCCATATAAAGCGATAATTATTGCTAATCCTGTAGAGGTTTATAATGATTTCGATAAATATATTATTGATCAATATATAATGAAGGGTGGTAGAGTTTTATGGCTGGTTGATGCAGTTGATGCTGATATGGATGACCTTGCTGCTGTTAATTCTGCAATGGCAAAGAGAAAAATATCCGGCCTTAGTGATATGTTATATTCTTATGGCGTAAGAATTAATGGAGATCTTATTCTTGATCAGAGATCTACATATGTGCCATTAAACGTATCCACAGATTCACTGGAAAATGAATGGAAAGCTTTTCCATGGGCATATATCCCAATAATTGAGACTGATCAAAATAATCCAATTACAAAGAATATTAGTGATATAAGATTAATTTTTGCCAGCACAATGGATACTGTGCAGCAAAATCCTAATATTAAAAAGACAGTTTTATTAAGAACATCAGAGTTGACAAGAAATATGAGATTACCCAATCCTATAAGTATAGAAAAAGCTATAGAAAGATTTGGTAAAGATAGATCGAATAAACCATTTTCTCCTGTGTCAATATTAATGGAAGGTATATTTACCTCCCATTTCAAAAACAGGTTAACAGAAGCTTTTTTAAATAATGATTCTGTTAATATTGAAAATTATGAAGAAAGTGAGATAACAAAAATGATTATTGTATCAGATGGGAATGTTATTGAGAATGGAACCAGGACTGAAGGTGGAAGAATACAAATATTACCTCTTGGTTTCGACAAGTATACAAGAGCAATTTATGGCAATAAGAATTTTTTACTTAACTGCGTAAATTATTTATGTGACGATTCCGGATTGATAAATGTTCGTTCACGTGAATTACAAATACGGCGACTTGACTTCGACAAAGTAACTAATGACAAAGTGAAGTGGCAATTGATAAATTTAATTGTACCATTGGGTCTTGTTGCTCTGTTCGGTTTTTTTGTTTTTTATTTCAGGAAGAAAAGATATGCCAATTAGTACAAAACTTAATTAATATTTAGAATAAAATGAAGAAGAACCGATTATATCTGATAATATTTGTTGTGTTGCTGGTAGTAGCTGCCATATTAATTATAAGTAATTCGAAAGTTACATTAAGCAAAGAATTGAGAGATTTTGCCATTGAAGATACTGCTTCAATAACTAAAATATATATGGCAAACAAGAGTGACCAGGAGGTTGTTTTAGATAAAGATGAAAATAATCAATGGTTTGTAAATGGCAAATATCCTGTAAGAAAAGAATCAATAGATCTGATTTTAAAAACAATTAACAGGATTGAGGTCAGGGCTCCTGTATCTGATGCTGCCAGAGATAATACTATCAGAAATCTTGCCGGTAGAAGTACCAAGGTAGAGATTTATAAAAAGAATAAATTGTTAAAAGTATTTTATGTAGGAGGTGCTACTCAGGATCAGAGAGGAACCTTTTTAATGATTGAAGGATCAACTACACCATTTGTAGCCCATATTCCTGGTTTTTCCGGTTACCTGAGCAGCAGATTTTTTATTGATGAAGAATTATGGCGCGATCCGGGTATTTTTAGGTACAATTCTGATGATATAAAAACTGTGAATATTGTTAACACTTATAACCCTGAACAATCATTTAAGCTAAGCAGGCTTGATGATGGTAAATTTAATCTTGTTCCTATTAGTAGGAAAAGAAAACCCGAGGAATTTGATTCACTATCAGTACTACATTATACCAACCAATTCAAGAATATATGCTGGGAATTTGTGATAAATAAAACTGACCCTGTAAGAAAAGATTCAATTCTTTCAACATTGCCATTATTTACTATTACGGTAGAGGATATGACAGGAAATGTTAATTCTGTTACTGCATATACAAAGCCGGCTGATGGAAAGGAAGATATGGATGGAAATCCCCTTGAAATAGATGATGAAAGAATGTTAGCAATTATCAACGGAGAAAACAATTTTTATACTATTCAATATAATATCTTTGATAGGATCTTTGTAGAATATGATTCTTTATTGCCAAAAACAGGCAATCTGTAGTTGGAGGAGTAATAATTAAAAAATAGATTCCATGCTTTTCTGATTTTCTGATATTTTTATTTATTTTTACTAGATAATCATTAATTAAAATATTATTAAATGAAGTTTGTTGTATCCAGTCAGGAACTGCTTGATCATTTGCAACTGGTCAGTCGGGTAATTAGCACTAGAAACACTTTGCCAATTCTTGATAATTTTTTGTTTGAATTAACAGAAAATCAGTTAGTTGTTACTGCTTCTGATCTTGAGACTACCCTAACTACCAGTATTAGTCTTGAAAACACTGAAGGCCAGGGGAAAATTGCCTTAGCGGCAAAAATAATAACTGACACATTAAAAGAATTCCCTGATCAACCTCTTACCTTTGATGTTAATAATGAAACTCTTTCGGTTGAAATAATATCAGAAAACGGAAAATTCAATCTGGTTGGTCATTCAGGTAATGATTTTCCTCAGATACCTGAGATTAAGAAGGAATCCTCTTCAAAAATATTATTAAAACCGAATGTTCTGTTAAATGGAATAAGCAAAACATTATTTGCTACTGCCGATGATGAGCTCAGGCCGGTAATGAATGGAATTTTTATTGAATTAGAACCGGAAAACCTGAAATTTGTAGCTTCGGACGCTCATAAGCTTGTGAGATACACTAGATTGGATGCTGCTTCAGAAAATTCAGCATCATTTATTTTACCTAAAAAGCCTGCTTCTCTGTTAAAGAATATATTGGTTAGAGAAGATGAAAATGTTAGTGTTGAATTTGATGATAAAAATGCTGTTTTTACTTTGACAGAATATAAACTTGTTTGTCGATTGGTTGAGGGAAATTATCCAAGTTACGAGTCAGTTATTCCAAAAGATAATCCCAATCTAATTACTATTAACAGAATTGATTTCTATAATACTCTTAAAAGAGTATCTGTTTTCTCAAATCAGGCCAGCAATCTGGTAAAACTGAATTTGAAAGGAAACCAACTTGTGATTTCAGCCCAGGATATTGATTTTTCAATATCTGCAGTTGAAAAATTACCATGCCAGTATGTTGGCGATGATATGGAAATTGGATTTAAATCGGCCTTTCTCCAGGAGATATTATCAAGTTTGTCTTCTGATAATGTACGGCTTGAACTTTCCGACCCAACCAGGGCAGGAATTCTCCTTCCATCAGATACAGAATCTGAAGATGAAGATATTCTCATGTTGTTAATGCCAATGATGATCAATGTCTAAATTACCTATCGCATAAAGAATATATTTTAATATAAGATTGTATGAGACTTAAGCTGAAAAGACCTTTAGTAATTTTTGATATTGAAACAACGGGTTTATCTATTGCAACTGATCGTATTGTTGAAATATCTATGCTGAAGATATATCCCGAAGGAAAAGAGGAAGATATAACACTAAGAGTTAATCCCGGTATTCAAATCAGCGAAGAGGCAACAGCCATTCATGGTATAAGTAATGAAGATGTTAAGAATGAGCCAGCTTTCAGTGAAGTTGCTGACCTGATTATTTCTTTCATGAATTCTTGTGATCTGGCAGGGTATAATTCAAATAAATTTGATATTCCTCTATTATCAGAAGAATTATTAAGAGCCGGGAAAGAATTTGATTTGAAAAAATGTCAATTTATTGATGTGCAATCTATATTTTTTAAAAAAGAACCAAGAACTCTTGTTGCCGCATATAAGTTTTATTGCGATAAAGACTTAATTGCTGCTCATAGTGCAAAAGGAGATACAAAAGCCACATTTGAAATTCTAAAATCCCAATTAGATAGATATACTGACTTGTCAGATGATATTTCTGAACTCTCAAAGTTTACTTCACAAACTAACAATGTTGATTTTGCCGGGCGGATTGTATATGATGATGAGGGAGTTGAAGTTTTTAACTTTGGCAAATATAAAGGGAAACCGGTAGAACAAGTTCTTAAAACAGATCATGGTTATTATGGCTGGATGATGAGTAGTGATTTTCCTCAATATACAAAAAAGGTGCTTACTGCAATTCGTTTAAGAGGAATGAATACCAAAGTGTAATTCTATGAAGGTAATTTCCCTTTATAAGAATAATAAACAAAGCAACTTCTATAATAAGATACCAAATACCGGAGATCCGGTAATCTATTTGTTAACCGAAACTTGTTTGTTAAGAACAAACAGGCCATTTTTCTATCCGGATTTTTCAAAGAAGATTTTTGCTGAAGCCGATATTGCGTTAAAAGTGTCAAGGGTTGGGAAAAATATCCCTGTTATTTTTGCTCATCGTTATTATAATGAAATTGGCTTGTCGGTGAAATTCACTGCGATGGATATTTTTGAATTTGAGAAAGAACATGGATTGCCATGGATGAAAAGTAAATGTTTTGAAGGATCTGTTGCCATAAGTAAGTTTATAAATATTTCCAATTTTAAGGAGAATAAAGATATCCCATATTCATTTGAATTGAATGATAATTTTATTTCCGGTGGATCCACATCGGAGATGGTTTTTTCTTTTGATGAAATTATTGCTTTTGTTTCACAATATTTTACACTTAAGATGGGAGACCTTATTTTTACTGCCTGCTCAGGTATTGATGCCAGAGTTAAAATAGGTGATAAATTGAATTTATATTTGGATAACAAGGAGATGCTCGATTTTCTGATTAAATAAAAATTTCCGATTTGGTATTCTGTTAAACAGATTTGTCGAGGGCTGATAATAATATATCACAAGCTTCTTTAATTTGCTCTTTGTTAATAATTAAAGGAGGGGCTATTCTGAATGCATTCTTGCAGAATAGAAAAGGATCAAAAACCGTTCCCAGGATAAGACAATTTTTCAGCAAAGACCCTACATACTCAGGCTTAATAAGTTCAACAGCAATAAACAAACCTTTTCCACGTATTGATTTAATAGCTTTGTGTTTAAGATATTTTCTGAATAAGATGCCTTTTTGTTCTGCCTCTTTAATATAATCTTTTTCAAGAAGTATTTGTAAAGAAGCAAGTCCGGCAGCACATGATACAGGATGGCCTCCAAAAGTAGTAATATGGCCCAATGGCGGTTTATGGCTTAGTACATTCATAATTTTTTTTGAAGAAACGAATGCTCCCAATGGTAGACCTCCTCCCATTGCTTTCGCAATTGTAAGAATATCCGGAATTACCTTATAATGTTCAAAGGCAAATAGTGATCCGGTTCTTCCAAATCCGGTCTGGATCTCATCGAAAATGAGTAAAGTGCCTGTTTCAGAACATTTTTTTCTTAATCCCTCAATAAATCCTTTTTCCGGAAGAATAATTCCTGCTTCTGCCTGTATCACTTCAGCAATTACACAGGCAGTTTTTTTTGTTATTTTTTGCAGTTCTTCAAAATTATTATAATCTATTATATTGATATCCGGAAGTAAAGGCCTGAACGGAGTTTTTAAGCTTTCATTACCTAAAACGCTCAATGCTCCATGTGTACTTCCGTGATAAGCATTTGTGAAACTGATTATTTCGCTTCTTCCGGTATAATTTTTAGATAGTTTTAGGGCTCCTTCAACCGCTTCACTTCCTGAATTAACAAAATAAACATTATCAAGTTGGGAGGGTAGGTTTTCAACCAGCAATCTGGCAAGTTTAGTTTGTGGCGATTGAATGTATTCCCCATATACCATTAAATGGGAATATTTATCTAATTGTTTTTTTACAGAATCTATAATTCGCGGATGGCAGTGTCCCAGATTGCTTACTGAAACACCTGAAACCAGATCGATATAAGCTTTGTTATTTTTATCGTAAAGATAAATGCCTTTAGCTCTCGTAAATTCAAGCCCCAGAGGGGATGGGGTAGTTTGCCCTATGTGATTAAGAAATATTTGTTTGTCAGATATCATAAATTTAAATTATAGTAAGATTATAATTTATTTTGAAGCAGGATTTTCTATATAATACCTTTTCTCCAGCATTTCATAATTTTTAATACTGGCTCTTAACCAATTTCTCAATATCTCATTTTTCTCATTTACTTTCAGTTGCCAGTTAATTTTCGATTGATGCAATATTGTTGTAAGATGTTGAATTGAAATAGCTGCAGCGACTGAGATATTTAAACTTTCTGTAAACCCATGCATAGGAATCTGGAGAAATTCGTCTGCATTTGAAATTATGGTTTTACTAAGTCCGCGCATTTCTGTCCCAAAGAAAAGAGCCACTTTTCCTTTACCAAGATCAAAATCTTCCAACATTGTTATTTTATTATTCTGAAGTGTGGTAGCAATTATTCTATACCCTGATTTTTTTAATAATTGAATTGCACTCAAGCTGTTGTTACTTAGCTCATTGTGTTTTATTAAGTTGATCCACTTTGATGAACCTAAAGCAACATCAGGGTTTAATCTATATTTATTATCATTTTCTATAATATGGATATCCTGAATTCCAAAACAGTCGCAGCTTCGAAGAACGGCACTGGCATTATGAGGTTGATATATATCTTCCAGTACGACGGTAATATATCGGGTTCTGTGTTTTATTACTTCATAAAAGGTATTTAATCTTTTTTCTGTAATAAATTTGGAAAGATACTTTACCAGATCTTCAGGCATAATTTGAAGGATATAAAAAAAGGGACGTTGAAGCGTCCCTTTTTTTTCTGTTTGAATAAATTAGTTAATGTTGCAATTTAAATCATTTCCAGCTTTAAATTTAACCACTTTTTTAGCTTTAATAGTAATTGGCTTACCAGTTTGTGGATTTCTTCCAGTTCTAGCACTACGCTGTGCAACTGAGAATGATCCGAATCCTACAAGCGCAATTCTGTCACCTTTTTTAAGTGCAGTACTTGTACCTTTAATAAAAGCATCTAAAGCTTTTTTTGCATCAGCTTTGGAAAGATTGGCATCTTGTGCAATTGAATCGATTAATTGAGCTTTGTTCATAATTATTAATTTTAAGGATTTATGAAATGATTTTTTTCTAACAATTGTATACAAATATAGACTATTTAAGGGTTTTAGCAAATATATTATAAGATTTTTAGTTTTTTTTTGAAAAAAACTATGTTTATTTTAAGAATGAGTAATAATAATTAGTATTTGTGTTCAAAGAGATAGTATAATTCATCTATGAAGAAAAAACACTAAAAAAAACTCATTATTATTTAAATACTTTTCCTTAAAATAAAAATATTTCTACTTTTGCAGCGGAGAAATGGCAGAGTGGTCGAATGCGGCGGTCTTGAAAACCGTTGTACCGCGAGGTACCGGGGGTTCGAATCCCTCTTTCTCCGCAAAGCCTGTTACGTAAACCTGCGTAGCAGGCTTTTTATTTTGATACAAACCAACAAACTTGTTTGATTGGTTTGAATTAAAATATTAAAGTTTTTCCATTGGAAATATCGTAAAAGGCTTTGATAATCTCCCTCTACGGGATCATCCGCCGAAGGCGGGTAATCCCTTGCATAAGGATTTTAATTTTGTGTTGTTCCCACTTCCCTCTACGGGATCATCCGCCGAAGGCGGGTAATCCCTTGCATAAGGATTTTAATTTTGTGTTGTTCCCACTTCCCTCTACGGGATCATCTGCCTGAGGCA